>LJUP01000102.1 GCA_001303955.1 Bacteroides sp. SM23_62
CGGGCACCACGGGGAACCCGGTATTGAGATCGCCGACCTGGAGACGGCCGGTGAAGTTGCCCGGAGAATGTGCGATGTGGTCCTGCCTGATTTGCCATTCAAAAGCGGGGACCAGGTAGTCTTGCTTTTATCCGGATTGGGCTCAACCCCGGTGATGGAGCTTTACATACTCTTAAACGAGGTGGAGAAGATCCTTACGGAAACGGGGATCAAGATCCATCTGTCCTATGTCGGGAATTATTTTACCTCTCTTGAAATGGCCGGTGCCACGCTGACCCTTATGAAACTCGATGACGAGTTGGCAGCTTGTATAGACCTGGAAGCAGATTCGGTGGGACTCAGGCAATTCCAGGTAAAAAAATAACCAGGAATTACCATCATGGCAAGTATTACAAAAGAAGCAGGAATCGTGGTCCTGGATAATGTCATCAAAGCGATCCAGGAGAACAAACAGTACCTGAGCGATATTGATGGCGCCATTGGTGACGGGGACCATGGGATCAACATGAACAAAGGATTCAGCATGTGCAGGGAGGAACTTGACAGGAATCCCGGGGACCTTGTACATGGACTGAACCTTCTGTCAAGGATACTGATGATGAGGATCGGCGGTGCCATGGGTCCGCTGTACGGCAAGTTTTTCAAGGGCATATCATCCAGCCTTGCTGAACACGACAGCATAGATGCACAGGCTTTTGGTGAGGCACTCAGGGCTTCCAGGGACGCCATCGGCACCATTTCCCAGGCAAAGGTCGGTGACAAAACCCTGGTGGATGCCCTGCATCCCGCCGTGGATGCCTATCAGAAAGCCCTGGATGAAGGCAAGGATTTTGCCGCTGCCCTGTCGGATATGAAACTGGCAGCCAATGCCGGGCGCGATCATACGAAATACCTGGTGGCCAGGATCGGGCGTTCAAGCCGCCTTGGGAACCGCTCCAGGGGGGTGATCGATGCAGGTGCGGCATCCTGTGCACTGATCCTTGAGACCATGGCTAATACCATTACAGGGCTCATCAATTAAACCACTTCCAGATGAAACAAGGTGTTATTATCGGATTTTTGGGCAAAACCCAGGACAGGTTCTCAGAATACCAGCAGCCGGTCGATACCCTGGAGAAATTGAAGATCGTCCGGGAAATCGAAGGGTTCGACGGGGTGGAAATGGTCTTCCCCTATGAGACAGGTGACCCGGCAGAAACCAGCAAGTGGATGGATGAACTGGGACTGAACTTTGCCGCCATCAATGTCAATATCAAGAAGGAGGCCGAGTGGGTGCCGGGTGCCCTGTCAAGGCCGTTCAGGGACATCCGTGACCGCGCCGTGGAGATGATCAAAAAGGGCAAGGACTACGCCAAGGCCGTTGAGGCCCCGCATGTCACCTGCTGCCCGCTCAGTGACGGATATGATGTGCTGTTCCAGATCGACTATTCCACTGCCTGGAAATACATGATCCAGACCATCGAGGAGGCTGCCGGATACCTTCCCGAGATTCCCCTGTTCATTGAACCAAAATACTCCGAAACCAGGGTACACTGCCAGCTTGATTCGACGGCTAAAGCCCTGCTCCTGCTCAAAGAAGTGGGCAATCCAAATACCGGCATTACCCTGGATATGGGCCATTCCCTGCAGAGCCAGGAAAACCCGGCACAGAGTCTCGTGACCATTTACGACTCAGGATTTGATGCCTATATCCATACCAATGACAATGATACCAGGGCTGACTGGGACCTGGTAGGGGCCAGCAGGCATTTCCTGCATTACGTGGAACTGATGTTCTGGGCCAGGGAATATGATTATAACAAGTATTTTACCACGGATGCCTCCCCCAGGATCTTCGGGATGGTCGATTTTTTTAACCGGCACTCGGAGATCAGCAAAGGGGTATGGGACCTGGCAGGCAAACTCGACAGGCAAAAATACCGGGAGCTGATGGCCGAAGAGAATTACATCGAACTCATGCGGCTGGTCAACAAGGAGATCTACAGAATTTAAATACTAACCAATTGTAATTCCATGAAAATCAAAACTTTACTGGCACATATCCTGCTGGCTGTTATCTTTGTGTCCTGTACCCGGCAAACTTCAAAAGACTCATCCGCTGCTGCTCCGGCTGACGATGGAAGGCTATGGTATGAAAAGCCTTTCCGGCTTGTCCAGACCAACCTCAGGGAAATCGATGCCATCACCCTGGATCCGGAGGAATATGTCTCCATGATCAAGGATTTCAAGGCTACCGCAGCCTTGTTCAATGTAGGCGGGATCGTGGCCAATTATCCCTCCCGGCTTGAATATGAATATGTCAATCCCAACCTCAGGGAAGACATGGTTGGCCGGGTCCTGGAACTGCTGCATAAAGAAGGGATCGCCATGGTCGGCCGGTTTGATTTCAGCAAGATCAATGAAAAGTTTGCCTTTGAAAACCCCGGCTGGCTTTATAAGAATGTAAAAGGGGAATACGTCAACTATAACGGCCAGGTGCATGCCTGTATCAATGGTCCCTACCAGCAGGAATACTCCCTTAAGATCCTGTCAGAAGCGCTTGAACGATATGACCTGGACGGGGTTTTCTTTAACATGATCGGCTATCCCACGCGTGATTACAGCAATAATTACCACGGGATCTGCCAGTGCGATAACTGCCAAAGGCGTTTTGCTGTATATTCAGGCGGCATGAAGCTTCCGGCGGAGGAAGACTACAGCGATCCTGTCTTCAATAAATACAGGGAATTCAAACAGTTTACCATAGATGAGCTTTTTACAAAGACCAGCGAGCTGATCAAATCATTCGGAGAGGATATTGCCGTATGCACCTACACCATTAAAGGCGTTGATATTGTCCGGCGGGAATCAGGATCCGGCATGTGGCGGCGGCAGGAATGGGATTATCATGGTTCGGACAATGTCAAAGTGGATCTTAATTCATGGACCAACCGTAACGTGGCCAATACCATGGTCCATTTCGTGGATTATCCGGCAAGACATGCGGGCGTATGGCCTCACCTGGCCGGCCGTAGGCTGATCCAGAACATGATCCACGGGGCACCGCTGGACTATTACATGATCGGCCGGCTGGAGAACCAGGAGGACCGTGCCCTCATGCCCGTGCTGAAGGATATTTTCCATTTCCATGCAGCCAATGAAGCCTGGTTTACAGATGTTCATTCCGATGCCAGGGTGGTAGTAATCCGGAGGAATGGGAATGAGTTTATGGGACTCGTGCGCATCCTGTCTGAAAATCACATCCCTTACGACATCATGCATCCTGATTGTCTGGGACCTGTCGAAACACCCAAAAGGCTTGAGGATTATGATATCATTATCCTGCCCGATTACCGGGACCTGAGCGATGAAGAAGTGAAGCGTCTCGATGATTATGTGGAGGCGGGGGGCAGGATCCTTGCCACCGGATTCCCCTCGACCGAGGATGAGCTGGGCAATCCGCTGGAAAGGATCCGCCTGCGATCAGCAGGTGTCGAAGCATCCTACAGACTTTATCCACGGGAGCAGGGCAGGTATCTCCGCATCAATCCGGAAGACAAGGAAATCCTCAGAACACCCTCTCTTGAGGATATCGATATCATTTACCTGTATGTCGATTTCATGGAATGCACCCTGAAGGGGTCGGCCAAAGGTTACCTGGGACTCATCCCCATGGCCATGTATGGCCCTCCTGAAAAATGCTACTATACAGAAGTTACCGGAATCCCCGGTATCATTGATAACACATATGGGGATGGAAAATTCGTGCTGATCCCATGGCTGATCGGAGATCATTATGAATACAAGAGCCATCACGCCCATTCAATGATCGTGCAGACCGTCCTTAACGATCTCCTGGAGCTGGCCCATGACATCAGGATAAAGGCATCACCGCTGCTTGAGATTAGCTATCTGAAAAGTGACAGCGATGATTATACGCTGATCGGGATGAATAACCTTTCCGGCCAGATCGGTACAGCCTATCACCAACCATTGCCCATGTTTGATATCACTGTGGAGGTTAAAATGGACACGCCGGTAAGGAATGTACGGTTACTGAGATCCGACAGGAATATCCGGGTGACCAATTCCAGCGGGATGGCTAGTTTTACCGTACCCGTCTTGCATGAATACGAGGTGGTGGTTATCGAAGATTAAAATAGCGGTATTGCCATTTTAAAGGAGGTCCCCCTGTCCACTTCGCTATGGCACACAATCGTGCCATTCAACTTCTGTGTCACAAGGTTATATACGATGTGCAGGCCCAAGCCGGTGCCAAGCTTTTTATCAGTAGTAAAGAATGGTTCAAAGATCTTGTTCAGCTGATCTTCTGGAATTCCCTTCCCGTTGTCCGAGAATTCTAGATTCAGATGACCATTATCCCGTGTGGCCTTTATCCCGATTTTTCCGTCTTCCTTCTGATCGAATCCATGATTCAGGCTATTCAAGACGAGGTTGGTGATCACTTGGGAGAAAATCCCGGGATAACTATCCAGTTCCAGATCATCCCTGACATTGATCTCTATTTCTATCTTCTTATCCTTGAGTTTCGGGTACAGGCTACGTATCACATCTTCGGTATATTCCCTGAGCTTGAATTTTCTCTTCTGTTCGGTTGATTGGTCCACGGATACCTGCTTGAAACTCTGAACCATGGTCGCTGCCTTTTCCATATTGGCCAGAATGAGCCTGGCGGATTGGTTGGCTGTGTTCAGGTACTCCTTGAACTCGGCCCTTGAGATCTTATTGGTCTTGTACTTGTCTGCCATCAGCCTGGTTTCTTCCGCCAGACTGGATGCAGCCGTAACGCTTATTCCAACCGGGGTGTTGATCTCATGGGCCACACCGGCTACGAGTCCCCCGAGAGCGGCCATCTTTTCCGATTGGACAAGTTGTGACTGGGTCTCTTTGAGATTATCCAGGGTGATTTGCAATTCTTCCTTTTGCTGTTCAAGGATATCATTGGCCGTCAGAATCTCTTCCTTTTGCTGTTCTATGGTCTTGGTCCTCTCCCTGACCGTGTTTTCCAGGTTGATCTTATCTTGCTGCAGCTTCCGGGTCCTCCACCTGATAAATCCATATATGGCACCTGCCAATAGGATAATATAAGCCAAATAAGCCGGAAAAGAAGCAAACCAGGGAGGATGGATGATGATGTCTACCGAGGCTCCTTCTTCATTCCAGCGCCCGTCTTCATTGCATGCAATGACCCTGAAGGTGTATTCTCCCGGTTTAAGGTCCCGGTACTCTGCAAACCTCCTGGTGCCGGCTTCCACCCAATCCCTGTCCAGTCCCTCCATCATGTACCTGTACTGATTCCTCTCCGAAATCAGATAATTCAGTGCTACGTATTCAAAAGACAGGAAATTTTGTTTGAAAGAAAGTTCAACCGGAGCTGTCCCGATCAATGGACCTTCAGTTCCAGGCAACTTCAGACTGGACAGATCCACATCATTGACAAGGATATTAGTAATGTGTACGGGCGGGAGAATCGGATTCTCCCTGATGCTGTCAGGATGGAAGCAGGTGACCCCATAAATCCCCCCGAAGAACATCCAGCCACCGGCTGATTTAAAACAACTTTTTTCATTGAAGACCGGTTTTTCAATGCCACTGGATTCGCCGTAGTAGTGAATCGCTTTAATGATACCGGAACCGTATCCATCGCTCAGTTCCAGCTTACATATCCCGTTTAATGAGCTTATCCACAGATCCCCGTGATCATCCTCAAGGATTCCGTTCATGCAATCATTGGGAAGGCCGTCCGATTGGTAAAAAGTCTGAAAACCATCATTTTCAGGATTGAAAAGATTCAGTCCGGCCGAAGTGCTGAACCACAACCTGCCTGTTTTATCCTGGTGAATGTCCATGATAAAATCCGAACTGAGGTTCCGGGGATGGCCGAAAAAATTGCTGTATCTGGTGAATTTCAGGCTATCGGAAACAAAAACCCTGTCTGCCTCTTGTTTTGTTAGTTTACTGATCCCGAGTCCATGCCCTATCCAGATATTACCATCCGAATCTTCAAAAATATTTAACAGATAGGGGAGCATGCCATTTGGATCCCCTGGATTCGCTAGATGGTGGGCGATCCTGCCTGATCCCGGATCGTAAACATACAGCCCGTCGGCCCATGTCGCGATCCACAACCAGCCGTTTTGTGACAGATGAAGATCATCAATCCGTATATCCTTCAGTGTATTGCTGACGGATGGATTGGGGTGAGATGGATAAAAACGCTCCTCCCTGCGATTGAATTTATACAGACCTTTCCATGTCCCGATCCACAGATATTCCTCTTTCCCCTCGACAATGGCAGTGACAGGCTCATTATAACTGAGCATTTTATCAGGCACATAATGACTGAATGTTGCCGGTCCATCAATGCTGAAATGACGGCACCTGTTAATCACAGGACCTTCATTCCCGACCCACAGATCACCTCTGTCATCCAGCAGGATTGACCCGGCCCTGGAATGGCTGAGGGACAGGGGATCATTCAAATCATGTTTGAACTGGTAAAATGGTTTCTGGGGCCTCTTCTCAAGGATGTTAATGGCGCCCTGTGTCACAGCCCACATCATGCCGGCAGAATCCATAAACAGGCTGAAGACCCAGTTCGAGCCCTTCAGTCCATGGAGTTCATCCTTGATCTCAATAAACTGAAATAATTGTCTGTTTTCCGGGTTAAAATACAACAGGCCACGATATAGACTTGGCTTAAACCAAAAATGACCATCCTGGTCCTGAATGATTTGTATGATATTATTGTATTCAGTTTCAGCTGAATAATCAATCGGTTTTACCCTGATGCGGTAGGATGTAAAATCACGGGAATCATTGTGATATATGGAAAACCCGTTCTGTCCGGCGATCCAGATATTGCCGGACCGGCCTTTCAACACGACATTCAATGAATCACTAAATATACCATGAATTGAATCAGGATGATACCGGATATGTTCAAAGCGGGTCTGATCGGTGCTGCTGAGCAGATTCAGTCCACCCCCATAAGTGGCAATCCACAAATGGCCTTCATCATCTTCGATAATGTCCCTCACCTTATCCGAACTTAAACTTTCCGGATCTCCGGGAACATGACGGAAGTTTTTAAATATTCCGGTATTCATGTTATATCTGTACAGTCCATGGGGATCAGCCGGGATCCATACCAAACTGTCACCGGTTACAAGCAAATTGTACACCTCAGGTCTGTCAAGTCGCCAAATTTCTGAGTGTAAGACTTCTGTTGGTGTCAGCAGATTCTTTTCCCGGTCATAATGGCACAATCCACCTTGTGTAAAAACCCAGTACAAACCCCTGTGATCCTTCCATATTCCATCTACACGAGTAAATGCTGATGAAGAATCCAAATATGAGAACTGCGCATGAATTTCATCCAGGAACCGGTCATAATGGTACAATCCTTTAGGAGAACAGATCCAGACTCCTCCGTCCTGATCATCGGCAAGCTGGTATACCCAATGGACCTGGTAGGAGGAACTGTCAGTGCTTGATTTCCGTTTGACCCGAAATTCATATCCATCATAAAGGTCAACCCCATATTCCGTGCCTATCCAGATATAACCGAACTGATCCTGGAAAGCATTCGTTAAATAGGGTGCAGACATCCCGTCCTCCGGTCCGATATGATGAATCTTTACCTGGCGGGGATTGATGATCGGGTCAAGTGTTTCTATCTGAGCGTAGATTTGCCCGGGCAGCATAAAGAATATGAATATTATCGGCCGCAGATTTTGAAATTTGCTCATGAGATTATTTTTGATTCACAGGGATTTTAATGATGAATTTCGTGCCTTCTTTCACTTTACTTTCACAACTGATGGTTCCCATTAATTTTTGAGTGACCAGGTTATAGACAATATGAAGTCCCAGTCCCGTACCAACCTTCTTATTGGTTGTAAAGAATGGATCGAAGATCTTTTCAAGATTTTCATCAGGTATACCGATACCATTATCCCGATAAATGATTTCGATCCCCTCCTGGCCTTTCATAGCAGAAATATGCACTTCTCCAGTTTCTCTATTAATGAAGCCGTGAACAAGACTGTTCAGAAGCAAATTACTGAGAATCTGGGAATATACTCCGGGATAACTATCCAGTTCCAGTTTCTCCTCAATATCCAGGTTGATCTCTATCTTCTTTTCTTTCAGCCTGGGATAAAGGCTCCGGATCACATCTTCAGTATATTCCCTGAGCATGAATTTCCGATTTTGTTCGGTAGACTGGTCAACGGATACCTGCTTAAAGCTCTGGATCATGGTGGCTGCCTTCTCCATATTTGCCAGGATAAGCCTGGCAGATTGATTGGCTGTGTTCAGATATTCCTTAAAATCTGCACGTGAAATTTTATTCTGTTTGTAAAGGTCTGCCATATGACCAGTTTCTTCGGCCAGGCTGGAAGCTGCCGTAACACTGATTCCGACCGGGGTATTGATCTCATGGGCCACACCTGTTACCAATCCTCCCAGGGCAGCCAGTTTTTCGGATTGGATGAGTTGTGTCTGGGTTTGTTGGAGATTATCAAGTGTGATCTTTAATTCTTCCTTCTGCTGTTCGATCGTCTTCGTCCTTTCACTGACCTGTTTTTCCAAATTAATCTTATCAGTACGTAGCTTCCAGGTACGCCAGCGGATAATTCCATAAACAAGGGATGCCAACAAAATGACATAGACTATATATGCCACTGCAGTTCTGTACCATGGCGGATGGATGGTTACCGAGATGGAATCACCTTCCTCATTCCAAAGTCCATCCTCGTTGGAGGCTATCACCTTGAATGTATAATTCCCTGGCTTGAGGTCACGGTATTCTGCATAGCGCCTTGTTCCGGCTTCTACCCAATCCTCATCCAGGCCTTCCATCATATACCTGTACTGGGTTTTCTGCGGATTCAAATAATTCAGACCAACATATTCGAACGAGAGGAAATTTTCACGATAGGGCAGCTTAATGGAGGTGGATGGTTCGTACAGAGAAGGTTCTGCCTGTATTTTCTTATTTACAGCCAGTGGTTTATCATTAATCAATATGCTTGTGACATGAACAGGAGGTTTGACTGGATTATCGTGAATGCTGTCCGGGTGAAAAACAGTCAATCCATACACGCTACCGAAATACATCCATCCGTCGGCAGATTTATAGCAGCACTTTTCCTCAAATAGAGGTTGCTCAATGCCCTCGGAGGGACCATAATGATGGATTGATTCTATAATATCAGCATCCAGGCCATCCTTAAGTTTGACTTTTGAGATCCCATTCGGGGTACTGATCCATAAGTTCCCATGATCATCCTCCAGGATACCTTTGATAAAGCTATTTGACAAACCATCCGATTCATTAAAATTGTAGAACTTAGAATCCCGGGGATTAAATAGATTCAGTCCATCGGAGGTCCCTATCCAGATTCTGCTGTGTGAATCCTTATAGATCTGGATGATATTGTTGGAGCTTAATCCTGGAAATTGTCCCGAAGACCTGTTTATGTTAATGAATTTCAGCTTTTCAGCAGTAAACAGTTTTTGCCTTTCTTTTTTTGTTACCAGACTTATACCTTGGAGAAAATGTCCCATCCAGATGTTACCTTCATCATCCTCACAAAATTCAAATACTCCCCCTTGTAGTCCATCCTGGTCAGGTTGTGTGTTTTGATAATGAGCTATTCTTGCATTCACCTTATCGTATACTATGAAACCTTTATATTCGAAGGATCCAATCCATAAACATCCCTGGCTATCCCAATACAGCTCGACCTGCGCTAGATTATCAAGAAGATTATCCGGGATCGATTCGAGTCTGAACGGAGTAAATGTTTCAGTTCTCTTGTTAAAAGTTTGAAGGCCATGAAACGCGATGCCAACCAGCAAATTCTCTGAATCAATATCAGTGATAGACACCAATCCCAGGTTATTGTTAATTTCATCAAAAACGGGAAAATGTGTGAATCTCGCAGGCAGATTATTATGAAATTCATTGCATCTGTTTAAAACCTGCCCAACCGTACCCAGCCAGAGGACCTTGTCCGGGTCCTGGTGAATCGCGCCTACCGACTGATGACTTAGCGATTCCGGATTATTATCATCATGTACAAACTGATGAAAGGGTTTTTGATGCATCCTGCCGATTATGTTTATGGACCATACTCCCGTTACCCATACCAATCCGGTGTGATCTGTAAACAATTCGAAGATCAGGTCCAACCCAGCCAGACCTTTGGTTTTGCTCTGCACATCAATGAACTGGTATAACTTCTCGTTGTCCGGATCGAAAAGTAGAAGTCCATCAACTCCCTCCGTTCTGAGCCAGGCCTGACCATTTTCATCAATGTATATTTGTAAAATATCAAGTTTCGGCTGGCCTTGAACGAAAGTTGAACTTTTTATGGAATAGGACTTGAATTCCTTTGTTTCATGCTGGTAAACTGAAAATCCCCCCAGACCCCCTATCCAGATGTTCCCCGATCTATCCATTGTCAGCATATTAAGGGAATCACTGAATATGCCATTCTTTATATCGTATGCATACCTGATGTGATCAAATACATCCCGATCCCGGTCTCTCATTATATTTATTCCAGCTCCCCAGGTTGTTATCCATAGATTGCCATCCATATCCTCAATGATATCCATAACCAAATCGGAGCTTATACTCTCAGGATTGTCAGGATCATGCTTATAATGAACAAATTCACCGTCAGCGACAGTATATTTATAAATTCCATTGGGGAAGGCGTTTACCCAAATGGAACCGTCACTAAGTTCAAATCGTTTATCATTTCGTGCCTGAGAAAGGTATTGCCAACTTATCGAATATTCTATTCCTGTATGCCTGAATTCGTCCTGTATCCTGTTGTAGTGTAATAGACCGCCTCCGGTGAATACCCAGTAGATTCCTCTTGAATCCCGGTCGATACCCACTACTTGGTTAACACTGCTGTCAGGAGCCTCGGGGCAGGGTAAATTCGGAACCAGTATGTCTTCGTCTCTATTATAGTAATATAAACCTTTTTCAGAGCATAACCATAATCCCCCATCCGGATCATCCTTAAAGGAATAGACAAGCGATAATTGAGAAAAAACGCTGTCTGATTCCCTGATCCGTATATTTCTGAACCGGTAACCATCGTAAACATCCACACTCGTTTGACCTGCAATCCATAAAAATCCATACTGATCCAAATACGAACAATCCAGATGAGTTGAGGACATGCCTTCTTCCGGCCTCAGATGGTGGATTTTAATATGGCCGGGATTGACAACTGGCTCGAGCGTTTTGATTTGGGCATCCAGCGTTATGGTTGCAAACATCGCTACGATGGGATAAACGATGCAATAAACAGGCTTACTCATTGTATATTCTTATGCAACTGAAATTAATCTCTTAAAGGTATATGGACTGAAAACCTTGCTCCTTCATTTTGGCTGCTTTTATAGTCTATCGTTCCGTTTAGTTTCTGTGTAACCAGGTTATAAACAATATGCAGACCCAGGCCGGTACCAGCCTTTTTGTCAGTTGTAAAAAAAGGATCGAATATCTTTGGGATTATTTCCTTGGTGATGCCCTTACCATCGTCCTTGTAATCGATGACAAGTTCCTTGTCAGCCATCTCCGCTGATAACTGGATATTCCCTTCCTCCCTGCCCTCAAATCCATGCACCAGGCTGTTTAATATCAAGTTTGTAAGAACCTGGGAATAGGCACCCGGATAGCTGTCCAGTTCCAGCTTTTCATCGATGTCGATTAAAATATCGATATGCTTTCCTTTAATTTTTGGATACAGGCTGCGGATCACATCTTCGGAGTATTCCTTCAGCTTGAATTTACGTTTCTGTTCGGTGCTCTGATCAACAGAGACCTGCTTAAAACTCTGGATCATGGTGGCCGCCTTCTCCATATTTGCAAGTATAAGCCGGGCGGATTGGTTGGCCGTGTTCAGGTATTCCTTGAAATCTGCACGTGAGATCTTGTTCTGCTTGTACAGGTCTGCCATTTGACCGGTTTCTTCGGCCAGGCTGGAAGCCGCTGTCACACTTATCCCTACCGGTGTATTTATTTCGTGGGCCACACCGGCAACCAACCCTCCCAGTGCAGCAAGCTTTTCAGACTGAATAAGCTGGGTTTGGGTGTTCTTAAGATTGTCTAGGGTGATCTGTAATTCTTCCTTTTGCTGCTCCAGCTCTTCGTTTGCGGTCAGGATCTCTTCTTTCTGCTGTTCAATCTCCCAGGTCCTGTTCTTGACCTCAATCTCCAGTTTTACCTTATCCTTTCTCAAACGCCTGGTGCGCAAGCGGATATATCCGTAGATCGAACCCAGTATTAAAAGAACATATATTAAATAGGCCAGAATTGTGCGGTACCAGGGAGGTTTGATAATGATCCCGATTGATGTTCCTTCTTCGTTCCACATTCCATCCTCATTGCATGCAATCACCCTGAAAGTATACTCCCCTGGCTTCAGGTCCCGGTATTCGGCAAAACGCCTTGTACCCGCATCCACCCAGGCATCATCCAGCCCTTCCATCATGTACCTGTACTGATTTCTTTCTGCGGTCAAATAATTCAAAGCCACGAACTCGAATGACAGGAAATTCTGCCTGAACGGCAGTTTGATATATTCCGTCTCCATGATGGGCTTGTCGAGGACATTTTTTTCCGGATCAGTAATAGCACTGTCATTGATTAAAATATTTGTGATATACACAGGTGGGATAATCGGATTCTCCTTGATGCTGTCAGGATGGAACATCGTAAATCCGTAAATACCTCCAAAATACATCCAGCCATCAGTTGATTTAAAACAAATATCTTCATTGAATACCGGATTTTCTATGCCTTCATAAACACCATAGTTATGCGTAGATTTAATGATTTCTGTGCCATAGCCATCCTCCAGTTCGATCTTACAGATCCCGTTCATTGAGCTGACCCACAAATTACCATGGTCATCTTCCAGGATCCCGTTGATGCAGCTGCTTGGCAAACCATCGGATTCATGAAAAGAGTAAATAATCTCATCCTCAGGGTCAAACAGGTTCAATCCGTCTGCCGTACTAATCCATATTCTATCCCTTGAATCCTGGTGAATTACCCAGACCTGTGAGGAGGTTAAAGCCAGTGTACTATCGGCAACCCTGTTATAAACCTTGAACTTAAGTTTTTCACCAGTAAATATTTTTAATCTCTCGTCATTTGGCAGCAGACTGAAACCGGCCCCTTCATGTCCTATCCACATATTACCGGCTCTGTCTTCATAGAAATTGTTTGGCCTTGATACCAAGTTCCCAGTACCCGAGGGATCAGGACTATAATGGAACAGTTGACCAGATTCAGGGTCATATACGTGAAGTAGACATCCTGAACCAGAAAGAGATCCCATCCATAGTAAACCATTTTTAGATTTATATAGACAGTCAATCCCGATTTCATTGAATTCCCCATTATTTACATTATTGAAGTTTTGGGGCAGGAACTTTTCAGATTTTCTGTCGAAAATGAATAAACCACCCCAGGTCCCGATCCATAGATTACCCGGATCATCTTCAATAATAGATGTGATCAGCTTAAAGATCATATCTCTTTCAAATACCCGGAACTGGCTGAATCTTTCCGGAATTTTACCTTTGAATTGGTTACATCTGTATAAAACGCCTTCCTCGTCACCGGTCCACAGGGTACCATCAGCATCCACATATATAGAAAAGATAATTGATTGGTTAAGGGTCCCCGGGACATTCACCCTGTGGCTGAATTGATGGAATGGCTTTTGAGGATGTGTTTCGATCATATTCACAGCTCCCTGGGACATGCTCCAGGCAAATCCGGTCTGGTCTAGAAAAAACTCCAGGACCAACTTATCCCCCGCAAGGCCATACTTGTCATCCGGATCATAGGCAAATTGATATAATTGTTCCGATCCGGGATCGAAACAATACATTCCCTGAGACCAGGTCCTGAACCACATGAAGCCTTCATTATCTTCATTGATTTGCGATATGGTATTTCTGTAAATGGGATCCTGCAAATTGAATATTCTCTTGGTTATCCAATAGGATTCAAATTCACTTTTACCATGCTGGCATTTTGAGAATCCTCCTCTGCCGGCAATCCAGATGTTACCTGAACGATCCATTTTCAATGTATATAATGTATCGCTGAAAATGGTCTTTGGATTGCCAGGATCATATCTTATTCGTGCAAACTTATTTTGATCTTCCCTGGTAAGTATATTCAGACCGGCATCGAAGGTCGTAATCCACAGGTTCCCATCCGGATCTTCAATAATATCACTGACCTCGTCCGAGCTTATACTATTTGGATCATCTGGATCATGACGGTAATTCAAAAATTCACCTGTCTCCGGAAGATATTTATATAAACCGTTTGGATCGGCAGGGATCCAGAATGAACCGTCATCCCTTTCCAGCAAATCGAAATCCTCGAGTTTATATATATAGCCCCAGAGGGTTGAAAATGGTATTTCAGTGGATAGTATCAAATCCTTTGCTCTGTCATAAAGAAAGAGACCACTGTAGGTATAAATCCAGTAGAGTCCCCGCGAATCCTTTGTTATTCCACAAACCCTTTCGAAAGGCAAATCCGGGTAATCAGATTTCGGGAACTGGATATTCATTTCATTTTTTGATCTGTCATAGTAATACAAATCATCCATTGAACATACCCATACGCCGCCATCTTCATCATCGGTAAAATAAGTCACCAAGCCTGCCTGTGACAATGAACCATCTGGATCTCTTTTCTTTACTGACCTGAAGATATAGCCATCGAAGACATCCACTCCAGATTGCGTAGCTATCCAGATAAAACCGTATTGATCCTGAAATGCTGTCGATATATAGGGAGCGGATAATCCCACCTCGGGTCCGATATGATGAATTTTTACATGATCTGGATTGATAATCGGATCAAGGATTTTCACCTGGGCTGCAAGTAATGCGGGAAGCAGCAGGAATACCGGGATCAATGCTTTATGGACCTTGATTCTCATGATCCTATGTCACCATTTGCATTATAACACACTATCTTTCCGGCGGATCGATTTCAGTAGGTATAGGATTCTTACGGGTGTGCCACCACATCTGGCTTTTTATGCCATCTGTACTGAACATCCCGAAGTTCCGTGATTCAATGTTCTGCCTAGCCTTTGCCTCATCCAGGTTGTAACTGTTATCGGTTTCCTCTGAACCCGGATAACTCTTGCGTACAGGCATCCCCAGATCTGGAAAAACCGTTCCTTCAAGTTCATATTCAAAAACACGCGCAGGAAATCCGGTCCTTCTGACCTCATGCCATGCCTGCCATCCCTGTCCGAACATTCCGGCCCATTTTTGTTCAAGGATGCGCTGGTATTTTTCCCCATCGTTGGTAGCACTGTCCCAATTAACTTCTGGCTCATTCAAATAGTTATCCATGGTGACTCCCCATCTTTCCATGGATGCTGCAATACCAGCCTCATAGGCAGTCCTGGCAGCTGTTTCATCACCTTGGCGCAGGTAGTATTCGGCCTTAATAAACGCTATTTCATCATAAGTTAAAATGTAAAGCGGTGCGCTTTGATTGTAACCAACAGGAAGTCCCAGCAATGAAATAGCGGGATAGTACGTGGATGACTGCATACGCCCATTCTGTTCCCCGACATATGGTTCCGTAGAGATTCCATTCACATAATCCGGGGTTTCCTGTGCAAAAACCGGCAATCTTGGATCATCCCTGGCTTTGAGCCAATTTACCATGGTTTCACTAATGGCAATCCAAGCAGCAGCATCCAAATAAGCGAATATGGGTTGTTTGTAATCCGGTGGACCTGGGTATGTTAACAAAACATTGTCATCATTACTTGACATTACAGGAAACTTTGATGGATCACCCAGTATGGAAGCTATCTCATGATCGGCATTGGGGTAGGCTGCTGAACCCGGACCCGTAG
>LJUP01000103.1 GCA_001303955.1 Bacteroides sp. SM23_62
TACAGCAGGAATACAGGATATATATTCCATCCTTCATATGTAACTGATGATTGGGATTACAATCAGCAAAATTCAGTCTATGAAGATTATGGAAAAGGCATTCATAACATTATGGACCATGTTCTTACCTATGATATCGATGCAGGTAATCATGCTTTAGGTGCAATGATTGGTTTTTCCCGGGAGAACAACAAATATGATTGGTTCAGTGCTCAAGGAAAGGTAACTCCCTCAAATTCCATAACGCACGTTGGGGCAACTACGGTGGACAAGTCAAATGACGGTGGATCGCAAGAATATAAATTATTGTCCTATTTTGGCCGCCTGTCCTATTCCTATGCCGATAAATACCTTGTACAGGCAAATGTCCGCAGGGATGGTTCATCACGTTTTGCAGAAGAAAACCGGTGGGGCTGGTTCCCATCCGTATCGCTTGGATGGAGAGTAAGCGAGGAAGCTTTTTTCGAATCGGCAAAGAATGTCATGAGTTCTTTAAAAATCAGGGGAAGCTATGGTATGCTTGGCATGCAGGAAGTAGGGAATTATACCTATATACCGACCATCATGTCGGATCATTCCGGTCTGACCAATTATCCCTTTGGACTTGGACCCTCACAGCCCATTTTCGTGGGTGCAAGACAGGTTTCTTTCCCTTCGGTGGATCTGACATGGGAAAAGACAAATTCAACAAACATCGGATTTGAAATGGGATTCCTGGGAAACAGGTTAACCTTTGAGGGTGACTATTATGTAAAAAATGTGGAGGATATTTTATATGCCGTTCCCATTCCCTATTCCACTGGGAGTACCGAATCGCCACCTGTTAACTCCGCTTCTACCAAGAACAATGGGTTTGAACTTCTGGCAGGATGGCGATCATATGAAAGAGATTTCAAGTATGATCTCAAGCTTGCATTTGCTACCAATAAAAATGAGGTGACGAAACTGGGAAATCTTGGAACCGAAGCGATTGTCGGAGGTACCGTTTACTGGGCTTTGAACAGTGTTACCAGGACCGAGGTTGGTACCGAGCTGGGAGAGTATTTCCTCTTCGAGACTGATGGTATATTCCAGACACAGGGTGAGATTGATGCTTATACCGGACCGGGAGGTCAACCAATCATGCCCGGTGCAGTACCCGGGGATTTAAAGATCAAGGATACGAATAATGACGGGACGATTGACGATGACGACAAAGTATTTATGGGAAGCGGGCTTCCAAAGACAGAATGGAGCCTGACGTTTAATTCATCCTATAAGAATTTCGATTTGAATTTGTTCCTTCACGCTGCCCTGGGCCTGAAGAAGTATAACGGTGCATACTGGATGGCCATGATCGCACATGAATATCACGGATGGCATGAAGATATGCTCGATTCATGGACACCGCAAAACACGGATACGGATATTCCCAGAATAGTTACCGATGCCGCTCATTTCAACACCCGGGAAAGTGATATATATCTTGAGAATGCATCCTATTTAAGGCTCAGCCATCTGGAACTGGGCTACACCCTGCCAAAGAATCTTTTTAGCAGAATAGGCCTGTCCAATATCAGGATCTATCTGGCGGGGTCCAATCTGTTTACCATTACCAAGTACAGAGGATGGGATCCTGCCATTAAGGGTGGAAGCATTGACTACATCCCCGGTGCTGACCGGGTTGCATACAGGGGAGCGGAGATGTTAATCGAGGGTGCAGACAATTCCTATGCCAGCGGCATTGACCGTTTCCCGTATCCGGTTGCCAGAAAAATGATGGTTGGCTTACAGGTCTCATTTTAACCAAAAGATGGAGGATTCATATCATGAAACTTATTAATAAGATCATATCATTACTGATGGTGACATGGATATTCGCATTTTCAGGATGTAATGAAGACTATCTTGATGTTACCAATCCGAACGAGCTGACACCCGATCAGTTTTGGAAAACCGAAGCTGACGTTGACCAGGCAATTACATCGCTGTATGCCTGCATCGCCATGGGCGAGTGGTCTGAACAATGGGATTTCAACGAGCATTATTTAATGGTCCAGGAAGCCAGGAGTGACATGACCCGCTGGCAAACCTGGCAGCCACAGCAGGCCATTTCGGAATATACCTATACGCCCAGTCAATACATGGAGAGAAATCACTGGAAATGGTGCTACCGTACGATCTTCACTGCCAACCAGATCCTTGAGAATTTAGAGGGGATGGAGGATCTGGATGCAGCCAAGAAAAGTGTCTATATTGCTGAGGCCAAGTTTGCCAGGGCACATTCGCACTTTCTTCTTCTGAAGAACTTCGGTAACATAATCCTGGTCACCGAACTGGCAAAAACCCCGGATGATTTTTATAAAGCCCAATCACCTGCATCAGAGGTTTGGGCGCAAATTGAACGGGACTTTACAGATGCCAAAGCGGATCTCCCGGCAAGCTGGGAGGAGAAATGGCTGGGCAGGGTCACCAAAGGGGCTGCTACGGCATACCTGGGCAAAGTATATCTATTCCAGGAGAAGTGGGCTGAAGCTGAAACGGAGTTCAAGCTTGTCACCAACATGGGATACGAGCTGGAATCGGATTACTTTTCCCTGTTTTCAGGCCTGAATGAACATAACAAAGAATCCCTCTGGGAGATCAATTTCTCAAGCATTGAGGAGGGAGGCCGTGTGGAATCCGTTAACAATTCCAACCTGGTTTCCAGATATCAATCACTCTGGGTGACTGAATGGGGGAAACAGCTGTTCCTGACGGATACTGCAGCTGACGGGAGTTTTTCCAACCGTTTCTACGGTTCGGTGGTTTATGATGACCCGGGATGTGATGTCTGGTACTGGGAAGGAAAGACCTATCGCGAATTCTTTACCGATTTGGGTGTACCGGACGAAGACAGGATGTGCTGGAAAAAATGGGCCGTCTATCGTGAAGATTGGCCTCATAGATCCAAGGGGGATGTTAATTTTTACATTATCCGGTATTCAGATGTGCTGTTGATGCTGGCCGAGGCATTGAATGAACAGGGCAAAACTCCCGAAGCGATTGGATATGTGAACCAGGTCAGGGAAAGAGCGGGCGCCATGCTGCTCGGAACACCGGACCAGGCACAATTGCGTGAACATATCAGGCAGGTGGAAAGACCCCTGGAATTTGTTATGGAAGCAACCCGTTGGGATGACCTTGTCAGGTGGTATGGCTATGGCAAAGACGGAGGAATAAAGGCCATCCTGACTGCACATGACAGGTACAGCGCTGAAAATTTTACGGATAATTTTAGTGAAATCTGGCCCATACCCCAGCATGAGATGGATGCAAATCCGGAAGCTGTTCAGAACCCAGGATATTAAATCATGTAAAGGCGGAATCTCAGGAAGCTGAGATCCGCCTTTCTTTTCTTTTCCCGGGGATGGCTGTTAGCCTAAAGGATAATGCCTGTCCTGTTTCGATCAAATTTTCTTTTGTACAATCCCAGTCCAGGAATTCGGATGACTGCAGATGGATCGGCTTAATTTGCTTTTCTTCCTTTTAATTGCCGTATTATTATCTCATGCATGCGAAAAAACAATATGACATCAATATACTGGTGAATTGCTAATTCAAATCATATGGAGAAAGAAAAAATACCACTTCAACCATTTTCACTGGAAGGCAAAGTGGCCGTAATATCAGGTGGAGCATCCGGTATTGGTCTTGGTACTGCAAAAAAACTTGCTGAATATGGTGCAATGGTTGCTATCCTGGATATCAGCGAAGATAAAGGCAATATTGCTGCCAGGGAAATTCAGCAGGAGGGAGGAACGGCCCACTTCTTCCGGTGCGATGTCAGAAGTGCCGAAGATTGCAAAAAAGCCATAGAAGATGTAATTAATACCCTTGGCAGGATCGATATCCTGTTCAATAATGCAGGGGTTGCTATAAGAAAGAATGCGGTGGACCTGGAACCCGATGAATGGGACCTGGCCCTGGATGTTTCTCTCAAGGGCCAGTATCTGTTGACAAAATATGCTGTGCCTCATATGATTAAAAATGGAGGCGGAAGCATCATAAATACTGGATCCGGCTGGTCGCTCAAAGGGGGTGAGAATGCAGTTTCCTATTGTGCAATGAAAGGGGGTACGCTGAATATGACAAGGGCGATGGCCATTGATTTTGGCAAATACAACATCCGGGTAAATACCGTTTGTCCCGGAGACATAGATACACCCATGTTAAAAAGTGAATGTGAGCAATTAGGCGGCGTATACGACGAAGAATATAAGAAAAGCTGTGCCGTTGACCGTCCGATACAGAGACTCGGAACCGTGGAGGATGTAGCCAACGTTGTATTGTTTTTTGCCAGCGATATGTCTGCATGGGTAACAGGTGCACACCTTGTCGTTGATGGCGGGGGAATAGCATAGTTATCAACCATATAAACCAATGAATATGACACAAAAGAACAGCATTGTTCATCCTTACATCCCGAATTCAGCTGCTGTAAATAAGGAAAAGATCATGCGGGAACTCGGGATTAAAGATATTGATGAGCTTTACGAGGACATACCGGAACGACTCAGGTTCAGGGGAGAGATGAACATCCCTCCTGCCATGGCTTCTGAGCAGGAACTGCGAAAACATATAATGGGTATTATGGATAAGAATTCCACCTGCGAGGAATATGTCAGTTTTCTGGGGGCAGGATGCGCCAATCATTATGTCCCAGCCATTTGCGATGAAATAACCGGCCGTGCCGAATTCCTTACGGCATACGCAGGGGAACCTTACGAAGATCATGGAAGGTTCCAGGTACTATTCGAATTTGAAAGCCTGATGGCTGAACTGCTTGACGTTGAAGTTGTGAGTGTGCCTACCTTCGACTGGGGACAGGCGGCCAGTAATTCCATTCGCATGGCGGGTCGTGTTGCCAAAAAAGATGAAATGATTGTGGCAGGTAATATTTCGCCCGACAGATTGAAAGTAATTAAGAATTATTGTGAACCTGTGATGAAAATCTCACCGGTAAAGCATGATGTTGAAACCGGGATGATTGACCTTAAGGATTTGAAGGAAAAAATCTCCCCGGATACCGCAGGCATATATTACGAGAATCCGGTTTATTTGGGATTCCTTGAACAGCAGGGCGATACGATAGCCGACTTGATCCACCGGGAAAATGGCGTGGTCGTAGTCGGAACAGATCCGATCTCGCTGGGAGTAATTGCCCCGCCCAGTCACTATGGGGCAGATATTATCTGTGGTGATATCCAGGGACTGGGTAATCATATGTATTTTGGCGGTTCCCTCGGAGGTTTCATTGGAACGAGGGACGAGGAGAAATATGTAATGGAATACCCCTGGCGCCTTTTTGGCATTGCCAGAACAGAAGTCGAGGGGGAGTGGGGTTTCGGGGATGTAGCCTACGACCGGACCTCCTTCGGGGTAAGGGAGAAAGGCAAGGAATTCGTCGGGACCGCCGCTGCACTGTATGGCGTGTCCGCAACGGTCTATCTGTCATTACTCGGACCGCATGGAATCCGGGAACTGGGACAATGTATCCTGCAGAACTCTCTCTACGCGCAGAAGCGCATTGCTGGTATTCCCGGCGTCAGCCTCAGGTTTAAGGGGGCCAACTTCAAAGAGTTTACCGTAGATTTTTCAGGAACCGGAAAATCTGTCGAATCCATTAATAAGGCATTGCTTGAAAACGGTATTTTCGGCGGAAAGGATATTTCTGCGGAATTTGATGAGCTGGGGGACTGCGCCCTGTTCTGTGTCACTGAAGTTCATTCAAAAGCTGATATTGATACGCTTATTCTGAACCTGAATAAGATCCTGAAATAGTCACTGGCCAAAAAACAATTCTTATGGAAATCAAAAAAGATTCACGCCTGAGAAATTTCCACCAGGCCAAATGGGATGAAGAAGTAATATTCCAGTTACATACACCCGGAGAAAGAGGGATTATTGTTCCCGTGGCTGACAAAGACGTCCAGGATGAGGTTGGTGATGGCGTTTCTTCCATACCACCTAAAATGCTAAGGAAAAATCCCCCGGCACTTCCTGAAGTGGGACAGATGAGGGTGCTCAAACATTTCTTACGTTTGTCCCAGCATTGTCTTGGAGCAGACCTGAATATTGATGTTGGACAGGGAACATGCACGGTGAAGTACAATCCAAAAATAAACGAGGCATTTGTACGCAGTCCAAAAGCATCCAAAATCCATCCCTATCAGGATCAGCACACCGTACAGGGTGCCCTGCAGATTTTTTACGAAATGGATCTGTTCTTCAGGGAAATATCCGGGATGGACCGGTTCTCTTTCCAGCCAAGTTCCGGATCACATGCCATTCTCACCATGGCCTCGATCATGCATAAATATCATGAATCCAGAGGAGAAGGCCACCGTGATGAACTCATTACCACCATCTTCTCTCATCCTTCTGATGCCGCCGCTGCCGCGGTTAAGGGATATAAGATCATAACCATATATCCGGATGAGCATGGATTCCCCGACCTGGAAGCCTTTAAACAAGCCCTATCACCCAGGACGGCTGGATTATTCATTACCAATCCGGAAGATATTGGCATTTTCAATCCATATATTGATGAATTTACCCGGCTGACACACGAGGCCGGTGGACTCTGCGGTTATGACCAGGCCAATGCCAATGGTATCCTGGGGGTAACCAGGGCCAGGGAAGCTGGTTTTGATATGTGCTTTTTCAATCTTCATAAAACCTTCGGTTCACCTCACGGCTGTGGTGGACCTGCAGGGGGTGCAATAGGAGTGACAAAGGAACTTGAAAGTTTCTTGCCCGTTCCACTGGTAGAGCGTAAAGGAGATCAATATGAAATGATTTGGGATTTGCCTGACACCATTGGCAAGACAAGGTCATTTTTCGGACCGTTTCCTGTTGTACTCAGATCGTATGCATGGATCAGAAGTGTGGGTGTGGAAGGAATGAGGGAGGTAGCAAGAATCGCGGTTCTTAACAATAATTATATACTGAAACATCTTACTTCAATCGCCGGTGTAGAATCTCCATTCCCGGGAGGAAAACACCGGATTGAACAGGTAAGGTATACATGGAAAAAGTTCCATGAAGAAACCGGCGTTGATATCCATGATGTAATCCTGAGGATGTGCGATTTTGGCTTTCACCTGTGGACAAGCCATCATCCTTATGTTGTTCCACAACCATGTACCATAGAGCCAACAGAATCATATTCCAAGGCAGAACTAGATGAATACCTTGACGGATTGAGGCACATTGCCGAAGAAGCCAGGAAGGAGCCTGATACGGTAAGGCGCGCTCCGCACAGCAGTGTTGTACATAGAATCGATGAAAGCTGGTTTGACGATCCGGAAAAATGGGCCATAACATGGAGGTCATATCTTAAAAAACATGCAAAATAGTATCTCTCATAGGTTAGATTTAGGTTAGGATGGTAGATTAGGGTGAATTCACTTCGGGGATCAGGTACGGCACTTAATCCCTGAAGTGAATTCTTGAGTATGAGAATCGAAATTTGTCCGATGCCAATTATGAAGAAGATAGGCCTGATAATAAATCCTATTGCCGGGATGGGAGGCAGTGTCGGCCTGAAAGGAACCGATGGCGAAGAGATATTTCAAAAATCCCTTGAACTTGGAGCAGTTCCGCGGTCAGCAGAAAAGGCTGCAACGACACTCCGGGGATTGATACCTGCCAAGGAAGCCTTTACCCTGATTACCTGCCCGGGTGAAATGGGCCATCAAACGGTAAAGGATACCGGTCTTGAATGCACACTGTTGGAAAGTGAACTGAAAACCAATTCCTCGGCAGAAGATACGATCATGGCTGCCCGTGTGATTACTAGACTGGGTGCCGATATCATTGCATTTGCCGGTGGAGACGGGACGGCACGTGATATTTATCGGGCCGTAGGAAATTCCGTGCTGGTACTGGGTATACCCACCGGTGTGAAGATACACTCCGGCGTATTCGCCTCCCACCCTTCAACGGCCGGGGATATTCTGAGGGATTTTATCCTAGGAAAACTTAAAGTTTCCAGGGAAGCAGAGGTGATGGATATCGATGAAGAACTGTACCGCCAGGATATATTGACATCAAAACTCTACGGTTACCTGAAAATCCCTGCATCCCGGCATTCCATACAAAACCGGAAAACAGGAAGTATCCCGGGCGATGTTTATTTCCAGGAAGCCATAGCTCATGATGCGATCGAGAATATTAAGGAGAATTGGTATTATTTGATTGGACCCGGGACCACCACCCGCACCATGATGCAAAGGCTTGGGCTTGAGGGATCGCTGCTCGGGGTGGACCTCATATATAACAAGAGGCTGCTCGGAAAGGATCTGAATGAAAAACTGATCATGGAAAGGATTAAAGACAAAAGAGTCAGGCTTGTACTTACCCCGACGGGTGGACAGGGTTTTATCCTGGGCAGGGGCAACCAACAGCTGAGCCCTGCTGTTCTGCGGGCCATCGGGAAAGACAATATCATTATACTGGCGACACCGGAGAAAATTAGCAGCCTGTCGGGTCAACCATTCCTGATCGACACCGGAGATCCTAAACTGGATAAGGAACTGTCCGGGCATTACAGGGTCATTACCGGTTATCATCAATATTCCATATACAGGGCTAAGGGATGAAGTTAATGGTTATACTCATTCTTATTTCGTTAATAAGCTGCGTACCTATCAAGGAAGAGGAATGGATGCGTTTGGAAATGCCCATGGAGCGGTATAATTTCATCAGAGAGGTATATGCACCTGACGACCTTGAATTTCTGATGGGAAACGGGGAAATGGGAGGATGGGCCCGAAAAGACGGACTTGGATTTGAGAATTTGTGGTTCACGGATGTTTGGGAAGACAGTGTTGCCAGGAAATCGTTCCCCGGTCCGAAACTTACATTGCTTGATCAGCCATTACAGGATTCAATACCCGAGACATATCGCACTGAACTGAATATCAGGAATGGAATCCTAACAACACATTTAACCTATAAGGAAGGAGAAGAATATGAGTCCACCATATTCTTCTCCAAAACAAATAAACATCTCTTGCTGATTTCCATAAGAAACGAATCTCCCATACATGATATTCGCTGCTTGTTAAAAATTCCAGAAGTGGGTTTCAACATCAGTCAGATAGATAGAAATATCCTGCAGGGATCTGACCCCTTCAGCTTTACCAAAACCGTCTGGCATTTGAAGGCTGATGTGCCCGTTAAAAAGATTAATGGAGAATACCGGATTTCAATTGCCCCACATAAGAGGGTCACAATAATATATTCATTGGTAACCCATTTTGACAGTAGCGAGTATGTCTCAGTTTCAGCAGAAAACATAGAGGTAAACAACAATTTTGAACAATTCATTCAAGAACAGGAAGAAAATTGGGACAATCAATGGTCGGGCATAGCCTCGGTAATTCTTCCTGATGGCGAAAATGCAAAATGGTTTTACCGTTCATTGTATACTCTTTATGCAACCGCAGGCGCGGACAAATTCCTTCCGGGCGAACTCCAGTTTTCCATACCGGACCCCGACTGGAAAATGCATCATTTCACCTACGGACATGCCGGCTGGTCGGTCTGGGCGTTTGCCATGATGGGGGACAGGGAACATGCCGTAAAGATGGCGAAATGGCATTTTAAACCGGATGCCCTGAAGGAAAATGTAAGAATTCTTTTCCCGGAAACGGGACCGGTTGAACTGATCTACCAGGAGAAGAGCAAAGGAATGCATACCTATCTTGATTCCTACAATCCGGATGCCATGGCTTTTGGACACGAGGTATCCTGCGAAGGATATAATATAACTTATCCAAATACGAAGCACTGGGATCTGCAACGGCATACAGATGCCTTCGGAACTTCCTTATTCCATATTATATCGCATTATTATCCTGATAATGAATTCCTTGTTAATTATACTTATCCTGTAATGAAGGGCACCGCAGAAATGTGGAGCAGTCTGGCCGGGTGGGACAGCCTTATGGGCTATTACTACCTGCCACCCTTGTTATCCGTATCGGAAAATATCATGGAGAAATCCGTACTTGATGCGGTGCTGGCTGCCAGGTGGAACCTGAAGATGAGTGCCGGGTATGCAAAGAAACTGGATCTTGACAAGAAGCTACAGGACAAATGGATGCATATATACGAGCATCTGTATGTCCCCCAGAATGACACGATTTATCTGGAATACCTGGAAGATGATCAGTCAAGGTCCGGCGGAGGGTATTTTGGTATAAGGGCTCCTATGTACTTTGGATTTCCGGTCTTGGAGAACATTCCGGATATCAATATGGATAAAGCCAGAAGATCGCTTGATATAACGTGGGGACGCAACAGGCAGGGTGAAGGAATGATTAGCTTCATCCTGAATTGGTTTGCCAGTACGGAGGCATACCTCGGCAACGGGAACAATGCATTCAAATTGTCGCTGCTTACAACTACCCTGCAAGACCCATCAGGGGTCGCCCTGTGTGAAGTGCAGGGTTATAATCCTTATTTTCTGACAGGCTACAGTTCCTTTATACTGTCTCAGCTGTCCATGCTGCTCCAGTCCTTTAATGATACGATCAGGGCATTTCCTGCACTGCCTGACGAATGGGAAGATGTTGAATTTTACGACCTCCCGGCACAAGGCGGAGTGAAAGTTTCAGGGATTATGCGATCGGGAAAAGTCAACAGAATTTCGTTTGACCGGGATGGAAAAACGGTCCTGGAACTGGACCAGAATTTACCGGTAAGGTTCAACCCTGTAAACCACACCCTTGAAATTATTGAAGCTGAGAAATCATTATAATTAATTACGGCGATGAAAGATAAAAGAAACGTCCAGGTATTCATCATGATATCCCTTATGGCGGTACTCGCGTGTATGCATGCTTGCAGCACCACCGATAAGCCCGGGATAATGCCGAATATCATTTTTATTCTCGCAGATGATATGGCTTTCCATACTCCGGGCTGTTATGGAGGGAGTACCATCCATACGCCTAACATCGATTCATTGGCAAGACAGGGAATGCTTTTTTCCCAGGCGTATTCCGGATGTTCAGTATGTGCACCCGCAAGAGCAAGCCTGATGACTGGTCTGCATACGGGTCATACATCGGTAAGAGGCAATACAGGCGGCATCGCGCTGCCAGACAGGGATACCACATTTGCAGAAATCCTCCAGAGTGCAGGCTATACGGTGGGGGGATTTGGTAAATGGGGACTGGGCGATGTAGGTACGGAAGGCGTCGCTGAAAAACATGGATTTGATGTCTTTTTCGGTTATTACCACCAGATCCATGCCCATTTTTACTATACCGATTACCTGTGGAAGAACAGCCGGAAGGTGGAAATGTTGAATGCACATGGCGATTCCGCCTCTTATACCCATTACAGGATCATACGTGAGATGAAGCAATTCATCCGGGATAACCGTTCCGGACCCTTTTTCTGCTTCGGCAGCTTTACCCTTCCGCATTCGGATGATGACGGGAATCCGCAGATCCCTGGATCGGATCCGGCATATCTTCATTACAGCGATAAACAGTGGACGGAAAGGCAGAAAAAATTTGCAGCCATGAATACCCGTGTAGATTATGACCTTGGGGAAATAATCAATTTGCTTGTGGATTTGAACATTGACCGGAATACCATTGTAATATTTTCCTCCGATAATGGGGGCGGAAGGGGCAACAATCTGCATTTCAATGATTCAGGACAACTCAGGGGATCTAAGCACACGTTTTATGAGGGCGGAATAAAAGTCCCCCTGATTTTCTACTGGCCAGGCAGGATAGAACCCGGATCGACGTCCGACCTACCTTGCTATTTTGCCGATATGATGCCAACCCTTCTCGATCTTGCTGGAATAAAAGATATGGTGCCGCACGGTATAGATGGAATTTCCCTGGTCCCCTCCCTCCTCGGTGAAGGCCTGCAAGAGACACATGATTATATGTACTGGGAATTGCCGGCTTACGACTGGACCAACCTCGTATATCCCGGCAACTGGCTCCAGCAGGCCATACGGATGGGGGACTGGAAACTGCTCCGGCATGATACTGCCGCAGCCTGGGAGCTATACAATTTAGCCATGGATCCCGGCGAAAGTACGGACCTGGCGTCCGAAGAACCCGATATCGTGAAAGAACTGATTGATCAAATTAACATGAACCGCACAGAAATGCCGGATCAGATAGAACCGGAAATGCCGGAAGGCAAATGGTACAGGTAGGTTATTCCATTCCATTGATGTTTGTCATGAGAACGATACAGCATACAAATTACCCGCCGAAAGGAATGGCCTGGCTGAGCCTGATCGGCTTGTTTATCACGGGATCCTGTTACCTTCGAAATCCGGATCTTGAAAATCCCGAGTACCTTGGGAACAACACCGAATCCCCGCATTGCACCTACTATCCTTTTCAAGATTCCCTCAATGCACTCGTGAATGATCCGCACAGGTCACCTTGCATCCTTTTTCTGAACGGCAAATGGAAATTCCATTACTCAGCAAACCCGGAAAGCCGGCCGGTTGATTTTTACCGGGAAGATTTTGATGCAAGTGGGTGGGACGATATCAATGTCCCGGGTAACTGGGAACTTCAGGGTTTCGGACAGGCGATCTACCTGGATGAGGAATATCCTTTTCCGCCCGATCCCCCGAAGATCCCGAAAGATAATCCGGTCGGATCCTACAGGAGGTCTTTCACCCTTCCCGATTCATGGGCCGGTAGCCAGATCCACCTGAATATCGGCAGCATGAGTTCCGCAGGTTACATCTGGGTAAACGGACAAGCCGTCGGATTCACGAAGGGAAGCAAGGTCCCGGCTGAATTTAATATTACACGTTTTCTTAAATCCGGAGAAAATTCCCTTGCCATTGAAGTATATCGCTGGAGTGACGGATCATATCTTGAGGGACAGGACATGTGGAGGGTAAGCGGATTGGAAAGGGATGTCTACCTGGCAGCCCTTCCGGAGGTCCATATCCGCGACTTTTTTATCCACGCAGATCTTGACGAGGCGTACCATAACGGCATCTTCAACCTGGAGGTGGAGCTGTGCAACAAGGGTCTGGAAAAGCATGAAAACCTTGCCCTGCAGGTCAGTTTAGTGGAAAAAAACAATCCCGCAAATTACAGATATTCCCAACGGCATAAATTCTCCATTGATCCGGATCAGGTCAGGGAGCTTGTCTTTGGGACGACCATTGAGGATCCCTTGAAATGGACTGCTGAAACACCCAACCTGTATATTCTTTTGCTGACATTGACCGGTCAACAGGGTCAGATCCTGGAGTCCGTATCGTCAAAGGTGGGTTTTCGAAAAGTGGAAATAGACAATTCACAGCTGCTTGTTAACGGGGTTCCTGTTACTATCAAAGGTGTAAACCGCCATGAACACGACATGATAACAGGCAGGGCCATAACGGAGCAGAGCATGCTGAAAGATATACGGCTGATGAAACAATTCAACATCAATGCGGCAAGGACAAGCCATTATCCAAACCATCCGAGGTGGTATGAATTGTGCGACGAGTACGGTCTTTACCTGGTAGGCGAGGCCAATATTGAGAGTCATGGAATGGAATTTAATACGAGGGGAGGCTATGCATTGATATCCGACAATACTCGCTGGAAAAAAGCTTTTCTCGACAGGACCTTGCGGATGTTGGAACGCGATAAAAACCATCCTTCGGTGATCATATGGTCGCTCGGCAACGAGGCCGGGGACGGCAGCAATTTTGTATCAACCTACCGGTGGATAAAATCCAGGGATGACTCCCGGCCGGTCCAGTACGAACCAGCTGGATACAAGGACCATACGGATATCGTCTGTCCCATGTACAAGAATATATATTTCCTTCAGGATTATGCAGATACCAATATTCCCAAACCCTTGATATTATGCGAATATGCGCATGCCATGGGGAACAGCGTGGGCAACCTGCAGGATTACTGGGATGTTATTGGCTCACACCCTAAGTTGCAGGGAGGGTTTATATGGGATTGGTGCGACCAGACTTTCCTGGGGTACAAGGTTGATGGAACTCCGTTCTGGGCATACGGCGGGGATATGGGTGACTTCTCCATCCAGAACGATTCCAATTTCTGTGCGAACGGACTGGTTCAGGCAGATCGCGAGCTTCATCCCCATATTTGGGAGGTAAAGAAGGTATACCAGCCTGTAAAGGTCCTTCCGGTTGATATGCAAAATGGATTGTATAAAATCGTCAACAAGCATGATTTTATCGATCTTTCAGGTTATCGACTTACCTGCGAGCTCATGGCCGCAGGGGAAATCCTGCAGCGCGCCGAAATTTCTGACATAAATACCCCTCCCGGATCCACCCGGACCCTGCGTGTAAGCCTGGAACCGGAAAAGATACTGGAAGATACCGAATATTTCATCCGGTTCGGATGGCGGACCTTGAAGGATCAGCCTTTGCTGCCCGAGGGCTTTGAAGTAGCCTGGGATCAGTACAGGCTGCCCTTTTACAGGCATGGAGAAGGGTCCGTACAGATCGGAGGTCCTTTGAATCTGAGCGACACGGACCGGAAAGTCACCATTACAGGCAGGCGGATGATCCTGCAGTTAGATAAAACCACCGGGGAAATTTCATCATTGAACTTTGAAGGCAGGGAGTACCTGAGGAAGGGTTTGGTTCCAAATTTCTGGAGGTCCCCGACGGACAACGACCTGGGCAATGCCATGCCTCAACGCTGTTCCATTTGGCAACATGCCGGAGAAAAAGCCAGGCTGGTCTCCTTTGACTACCGTGAATCCGGTGACCACATTACGGTCAGATCCTCCTATTCACTGGACGGATCAAATTCTGAAGTAAGCCTGGAATACAAGGTGCGGGGCGCAGACGAAATTCATGTCGGTTTCAGTTTAAGTCCCCAGAGAAATGACCTGCCCGAGCTTCCAAGGATAGGTACGAGAATGATCCTGGAAGGAGAATTTCAGAACGTATCCTGGTTTGGAAGGGGACCACACGAAAGTTATGCCGACCGTTTTACCGGGGCTGCCGTAGGTCTGTACAAAGGCACCGTATGGGAACAATACCATCCCTATGTGCGTCCGCAGGAAACGGGAAACAAAACGGATGTTCGGTGGATGGCACTGGAAAACAATGAGGGTTACGGGCTCCTGGTGAAGGCGGATTCCCTCCTGAACTGCAGTGCATGGCAGTTCGCCGCGGAGGAATTAGCCCATAAAAGCAAGGGGGAACCCAACAGGCATGGAACAGATGTAAAACCGGGAGCGGTTATTACACTGAATATAGATCTGGATCAAATGGGCGTGGGCGGGGACAATTCATGGGGAGCAAAACCACTGGATGGATACCGGATTTTCCCGGATAAGCCTTTCAGGTACGGTTTTACCCTGAAGCCCTATAAAAATTAAGTTTGAAGCCAATAATACCGGAGCGGTAAACGAGATGCCATGAATAAATTATCAGCCACGATCAATTCCGCAGGAATGCTTATCCTGCTTATGGCAGGAATGGGCTGTACGGATGAAATGGCGTTGCGGAGCGTGTATACCGCCGAGATAGAATCTCTTGATCATATTGCCAATCCGTATTCCCAGGTGGATCTGAAAGCGGTTTTTGTGAGGCCGGGCGGTGATTCAATTTGGGTATCGGGATTCTACGATGGCAACGGGATGTACAAATTCAGGGCATATTGCGGGGAAACCGGGAAGTGGTGCTGGAGAACCACGTCGAATGTTGAGGGACTGGATGGCAGGAAAGGCATATTCACGGTAAGGCCTTCCGGCCTGAAAGGCAAACTGCGGATACACGATGAGGATCCACGGCAGTTCATGTATGATAACGGGGACTGGTTCCTGCACATCGGGGAAACAGGGTACCGTTACCTGGTGGATACCGAGGGGGGATGGCGGGAATACATCGACCAGGCAGCCGGCATGGGTG
>LJUP01000104.1 GCA_001303955.1 Bacteroides sp. SM23_62
AGTCCTGCCGCACCTGCTGCGCGGATAGACGCCTGGACGTTTTCAATCTCCTCGTCACGACCCTCCCTTCCATAGATGGTGTTCGGGAATCCGCCTATCATCATATTCAGGACGGTCAATCCTTCCTTCATGAACCGGTCCATGTTTGCCCGCAGCTCGTTCTCCTTCCAGGGGATTGGGCCCCCGCCCATCAGCACATGATCGATCCCGATCTGCTTCATCTTTCGCATATCCCCCTTTACGGCATTGCGGGAAATGCCTGTGCACAACTTCGGTGTATTCAGACCTTCGGTAATGGGCCATTCAACTTTTTTCCGAGTTTCATCAAGCCCGGAAGCTTTTGATGTATCGCTGTTTCTACAGCCGCTTAAACCAGCCAGGCCTGATGTGCCTACTCCAATCGCAGATAGTGCTGCCAGCGAGGTACCTTGTTTGATGAAATTCCTGCGGTTGATTTTCATAACTTTTCGATATTGCTTGACTTTATGTTAAATAATTGACTTAATTCAGATATTATACTGTTCTCAGTTTACGTTTTCCGATTCCAAGGCGAACTTCACAGCTGCATCGAACAGGCGTAATCCATCCTCGGTCATTAGGTTGGCCGTACCCGTTTCATCGTCATCCTCCAGGAAGATGCCAATTCGTATTCCGGCTGCTGTCGTTCCATCAAATAGCTTGGCACCTTTATCGTATATGTAGATTACCGCCCCGGACTTTTCGCCCGTCAGGGTGGCTATTACTTTTGCACCTTTTCCAACCTTACCCCAGTTGATCTGTTTGGGTTCCTGATAGACCTTTACAGTACCTTCCAATCCAGCAGCCAGTGGATGATCAGACATTATGATATCGATACTTGTATCTTTATTTCTTACACCATAAGCGTAATCTGCAGGTTCACCGGGATCACCGGAAGGTTCCTTCGCAGTCAGCCCCATTTCATCCTGGATGAATGACTCATAATTGATGACTGGGATTATGACAGATTTCAGCTTGTCTTGCAGTTTCCTTGAGGTTGTGGATTCGGAAACGATCACTAGATCAGCCTCTTTTGCAGCCGCATACAGTTCATCAGACGGATCGCTGTCAATGCCAAGAATTACTTTATGACTCAATAACTTCTCGAGGCGGTTACGGATGAAGATGTCTCCGATTCCGTTACCCGGTTCTGATTTGCCATTTTCATCACCTACGATCAGCAGGATATTACTACCCCGGATTTGCTCTTCTACACCTGGTTCCGGATCTCCAGTCGGGGCAGTGGCAATGAAAGGTATCCATGCGATAAGCATGACCGGTACAAATAAGGAAAATAGATTTTTCATGCCAAAGTTTCTTTGTTAACCTGATCAAAATCCCATTTCCTTGTCCACCAGGTTCATCATTGGAAATCCATTCACATACCGATGAACATTTTCCACAAATACGGAATATAATCTCTCCCGGTTATACTGTGAACGGGCAGCTATATGGGAAGTTATGATAACATTTGGGAAGCTCCATAATTCATGATCTGAGGGCAGGGGTTCAGGGTCTGTAACATCCAGTCCTGCTCCGGCGATTTGTCCGGATCTCAATGCCTCCGTGAGTGCAGGTGTTTTCACGATCTTGCCGCGGGCAACATTGATAAAATATGCACTCTTTTTCATCGTGCCAAACTGTTCTGCGCCCATCATCCCTTCACTGACTTTTGTATGTGGTGCAGCTATGACAATTACATCCGAATTTGGTAATAACCAGGAGAGGCCATCATCCTGAACAAGTCGGATCTCATCGCAGATATCACCTATCTGTTCCTTGTATTTTGGAAGGATATCAACAGCGATTACACCCATATCCATGGCACGGGCACGGCGGGCGACCTGACTGCCAATACCTCCAAATCCCACGATACCCACCGTCATCCCTTTCAGTTCAATCATATCATCCTCACGTTCCCATCTGCCCTGGCTCATATTCCTGGTTTGGGAACCTATTTTTCTGGTAAGTGAAAAAAGCAGACCGAATGTATGTTCAGCGATAGCGGGTCCGTAACAGCCTTTCGCATTCGTCAGTATTACTTCACTTTGGAGCATTTCGGGGAAGAGATACCGTTCTACGCCTGCTGAGGTACTGTGAACCCAGTCAAGATTGTGAGCCAGTTTAAACTGTTCGCTGTTGATCCTGCCATACCATGCGTTTACCTCACCAATGGCCTGTTCGTTTTCAATCAGCTGGATCTCCGGCGAGATGTTCATCAGTTTTTCCCGAAATGGATCGGGTAATCCCGATGTCATCATGATCCTGAGCGGTAGTCTGTGTGCTTTATCCTTCTTAATTGGATCTGGGGCTATGGAATCGCTTGCAAGGACTCCCATGGGAATCGCTGATAAAGCAGCAGCATTGAAGGCTACTCCTTTGATAAAATTTCGTCTCGAGGGCGATTTGTTTGTATTTTCCATGAGTCAAAAAATTTAATTAATACGGCATCATTGGAAGTGATAACAAGTTATCGTTTTTCTAAAAATGAGGCCTGGAATTATTCAGATAATTGTTTCCCACGGGTGATAATTATATTGACATTTGCGGTTGGGGTAAAATTCCGGAGTCTGAAAATGGTGTTAAAATGGTGCAAATTATAAGCTTCACAAGCGCCTGACATAAACGTAATATGCGCTGCAAATTGTTTCACCCTTTTTGTCATCGAACCAGGTATGAAGGGCCATTGGGCCTGCTTCAAGTTCAACGGTAAAAATGGCAGACATTTCTCCTGGCTCAACGGTTTTCACCAGGCCTTCAAAGCCAAAAGGCCGCTTTTCATCCAATGCTAAATGATTTACATTACTAATGAAGATCCTTGCCGTTGCTATGGGCAGGGCTGCACCATCCGTGGTACCTGATTCCATTAATGGAATATCAATTTCTTTCGGCCAGCGCCGAAGTTCAAATGCATATTCTCCCGCTTCTGCAACTTCCAAACACCAGTATCCGGTTTTATGCGTACCTCTCCGGACCTGCCCTTGCTGGTCCACAAACACATCAAGCCATTCACAGGCAGTCAGCATAAGCGGATTCTCTCTTTCGTGACCAATGACAATCCGTTGCGGTACATTGGCTATGTTTTTAACCTCTTCCCACCAATCATAGAGATGTTTTCTCATTTTTCGGGCCACATCGGGATAGCGATCAATCACGTTGGTCTGCTGCAATGGATCGGAGGCGAGATCGTAGAGTTCACGGTCCTCCAGCAAACGCCAGCGTTTCCAAAGCACGCCAGCACCATTTCGTGTCAGGATCGACTGGCTGTATGGCGACGGGGAATTAAAGCCAACTGGCATTCTGCTATAGCTGATGACCAGCATACGGTCTTCAGGCACGTCGCTCTCTCCACGTAATACTGAAGCCAGGCTCATCCCGTCAAAATCGGCTTGTGCAGGAGTGCTAAGATCACAAAGGTCCACAAGGGTGGGCAGAATATCCTGAACTTGTGTCAGTCCTTCAATATCACGGGGTGGAGTAAATCCTCCCCTGGGCCAACGGATAAAGCATGGTACACGGTGACCACCCTCCCACAGCTCAGTCTTCATGCCCCGCATTCCGGCATTGTAATAGACGGGACCATGAGTACTGCCGTTATCGGTTGCAAAAATTAATATGGTATTCTCGGTAAGTCCTTCTTTTTCCAGGAATTCATCAAGCTTGCCCATATTGGTATCAATATTGCGAATCATGGCCAGATATCGGGTTAATCTATCCTTCAGACCCGGCTCCATATCCGAAAACTCGGATTCAGCGAAGGCTGCTTTCATGGCTTTGATATCTTCATCCTTTGCAAATAGGGGACCGTGAGGTGTGTTGGTAGGCAGGTAGGTAAAAAACGGTCTCCCTTCCCTGGCTGCTCTTCGCATAAATTCCATGGCATGGTCAAAAAAGATGTCGGTACAGTAACCTTCAAATTTTTCCCGTCTTCCATTCCGTATATAGGTATCGTCGAAATAATTATTGCCCCAGAAATCCGGTACGGATCCAATATGTGAGGAAGGAAACCATATCGTCTCCTGAAATCCCCGATCTTCCGGCCTGAAAGGGTAATTATCTCCTAGATGCCACTTACCAAAAATCCCGGTATTATAACCGTTTTCTGTAAATATATCTGCCATGGTGGCAAGTTCCGGTCGCAGCAATGCACGTCCGCTGCTGACATTTATGGCCCCGTTGCGTGCGGCGTCCATTCCGCTCATCAATTGTCCCCTTGTGGGCGTACACATGGGTGCGGCGTGATAGTCCATAAGACGCAGGCTCTGCGCTGCCAGTATGTCAAGGTTTGGTGTATTCAGAATAGGATTACCATGACAGGAAAGTTCTCCATAACCCTGATCATCCGTCATAACGATTATGACATTGGGTCTGTCCTGGGTGCTTGCTCCACCACAAGAGCATAAAGTCAATAATAAAACTGCGCATAGGCAGATAATAATTGAATCCTTCATAATACGTGAATTATTTTTTTACTTATTATTTTAATGCCTTATCAGCCAAAGGACTCGGTCGTATGATATAGCATAATGTATGGTTACTGTAAGCCCCAGGATCCAGCTTAATCGCACATAATGCAAATGGTAAAGTATCCAGATGACTGAAACAAAAAAAGCAATCTCCATAACCAGACGGATAATCCCTGGAACAGGGATTGGAACTGATCCGGATCTGCTGGGGTCATCCGGCACAGCAAATAATCCCCAGATTAATGCAGCCATTACCGGTATACCAAAAGTCAGATCAAACCGTAACCAGGTCTCACTTTGCCGCCAGCCCCAAATTCCCATGGTTAGCAGTGCAGATATTTCAAGCAGAAACCGGACGGCCAGATTTATCGGGTTTGATCCCATAGCAAAAACTTGACAATTCTAAATTTAAGTATATAAATACTCATGTCAAAAAGTAAACCTATTTCCCTGCTACTCTCTGTGGGATAGTTCATTACCCTGCGAGCATCATAATCTGAAATTTATTATGTAATTTTATTTTAAATACCCAATGAGTAATAAATCCAAATATCACTTCAATTTTGTTGGTTCTTTGTCGCGAGGAATGTGTCTGATAAAGCTGAAGGCCATCCTCCTGGTATTAATCACCATTGTTTTTTTGACCTGTGAGAAAGACAGTGATACCGGTCTAAACCCTGTATACGGACCAGCTGTGACAAAGCAATTTGGTGACGTTTCAGCCACCGTACAAGAGCTTAACTTCCAATCAAATGGATTCTCTATTGTTGGTGATTTCCGGAGTCCTGTTAGTGGGGAAGTACACCCGGTGATTATCATGGTACACGGTTCCGGAGGTGCCACCCGGCATGGCGCGGTACCCTTTGAACCCCTCATCGAAATCTTCCTGAAAAATGGGTTCGCCGTCCTCTCGTGGGACAAGCCCGGCAGTGGGGAGTCCAAGGGTGAGTTTGAAAAGGAATTTAGGTTGACAGAGCGTGCGAACATTATTACCGATGCGGTGAAGGTGATGACCGACAATACATCTGTCGACAACTCGTCAATCGGTCTTTGGGGTATCAGTGCGGCAGGATGGGTAATGCCCCTTGCACTGGATAAAACAAGCGACATCGCATTCATGATTGTCGTCAGTGGAGGTGGTGAGGACAGCATTGAACAGTACGCTTACCTTGTTGCCCAGGTGGTAGCATGTAGCGGCGGCTCAGTAGAACAGGTGAATGCCACAGAACTAAACTGGTCGAAGATGGCCAAGGCAACAAATTACAACGATTACAGAGAGGCAGTTGAGGTACTGGTAGACATCCCTGTTGTTGTTGATTTTACAGGAATATCAATGACCGAAGAGAACCAGTGGAGCCCATGGCCGCGCGACATCGATGCTTTCTTCGATCCAATGGAAGTTATCCAGCGCACAACAATACCAGTTCTGGTCTTTTTCGGGGAACTGGATAAAAATATAGATCCGGTTCAGGGAGCACAGGCTTATCAGACGGCGCTAGAGCAAGCAGGTAACCAAAACTATAGCATCCTTGTACTTCTGGATGCCGGGCATGTTCTCGCCCCTGCAACAACAGGATGCCTCGATGAGCATGTCCCTGCTGAATATGTGCCTGAATACCTGGATATCCTTGATAACTGGCTCAGTAATCAGTATCCCTAATGGGTATTTGAGGCCGTGTGGTAAAATCCTTTAAGTTGGTTCCCAAGCTAAAAGGAAATGTGATATAAATAATAAAAACCTAAAAAATGGATCGTCGAAAATTTATTAAGAACTCCGGTTATACTACCGGTATAATGACCGTAGCACCTCTGGTTATTAAGGATTATGTAAGCAAAAGCCCGAATGATTCCCTGAATGTGGCAGTTGTCGGAGTAAGCGGGAAGCGGCCAAGGATCAGGGGAATGATTTCAGGCAGGGGCATGGTGCATATCAGGAATTATGCTGACATCCCCAATGTGAGGGTGACAGCAGTTTGCGACGTCGATGAAAGATTATTCCCTGCAGCCGTCGCTGAAGTGGAGAAACTATATGGAAGTAGGCCGAGGACCGAAGTAGATTTTCACAAACTTATAGAAGATAAGGATATTGATATAATATCCGTGGCTACTCCTGATCACTGGCATGCCCTCCAGACCATATGGGCCTGTCAGGCAGGAAAGGACGTTTATGTGGAGAAACCTGCGCACCAGTTGATTGCCGAAGGACGAAAAATGATAGAGGCAGCCAGGAAATATGATCGCGTGGTTCAGAATGGAATAACCTGGAGAAGCAGCAAGGCCACAAAAGCTGGCATCAAATTTATACATGATGGAAATCTTGGCAACGTTTATATGGCCAAGGGCATTGTTTATCGCCACCGTGAGAGCATAGGCCGTGTGGAAGACAGTCCCATTCCAGAAGGAGTGCACTGGGATATGTTCCTTGGTCCCGCGCCATACCGTCCTTTCAATGAGAACAGATACATTTATAACTGGCACTGGTTCTGGGATACCAGCACAACCGAATTCGGTAACAATGGTATCTACAGGATGGATGGTGCCCGCTGGGCATTGAACAAGAATACCCATCCTTTGAAGGTGCACTGCACAGGAGGATTATTCGGTCCGGATTCCGACCAGGAAGTACCCAATGTGATGCTGGCCACTTATGAATATGGGGATGGTAAAATCATACAAAATGAGGTGAGAAGCCTGTTCACGAATCCTGAGGGAATTGAAAGACATAACGGTACATTCATATACAGTGACCAGGGGTGGATGGCCCTGTCAGGCGGTAGCTTTAGAACCTATTTTGGCGAAAATAATGAACCTGGACCCAGTATGACTGAAGATGATTTTCCGGAGGAAGAGAGAACCGATGTCTGGAAAAATTTCATTGAATGTGTCAGAAGCAGGAAATGGCAGGACCTTGACTGTGATATTGCAGAAGGTCACATGTCAGCCGCCATAGGACATCTGGGAAATATTTCCTACCGGACTGGACGCAAACTCACCTTTGATGTAGAAACTGAAAAATTTATCGATGATCAGGAGGCAGATTCATACTTGACAAGGGATTACCGCCATCCTTATGTCATGCCCGAAAAAATATAGAAAGTCTTAAAATTCAACCATAATAAAGTGATCATGAAAAATATTTTTTCCAGAAGGAATTTTCTGAAAACTGCTGCATTATCAGGAACCGCAGTTGCCATCCCAGAAAAATTATTCGATGCATCCCCATCTTATAAGAATGAGCCATTTAAGCTAAATGAAAATCCCCTGAAACTTGGGGTTATGACCTATACCCTTGCCAAGGATTGGGATATTGATACCATTATCAAGAATTTAAGTGAAGCAGGCTACCAGTCGGTGGAATTGCGCACCACACATGCACATGGCGTGGAAGTAACACTGAGCGAAAGTGAGCGCAGGGAAGTAAAAAAACGATTCGTAGACTCCCCTCTCGAGGCCATCAGTCTGGCAAGCGCTTTCCAATACCACTCGCCGGATCCCGAGGAACTGAGAAAAAACATTGAAGGAACCAAGGAATATACCTTGCTGGCCCGCGATGTAGGAGCACTGGGTTTCCGGGTCTTTCCAAATGCCCTTCCAGAAGATGTACCGGAGGAAAGAACCATGGAACAAATAGGGAAGGCACTGGCAGAAGTAGGCGAATTTGCCTACAATCATGGCGTTGAGATACGGGTTTGTGTCCACGGTAGGGGAACAAGCAGTATCCCTGTCATTAAAAAGATCGTTGACTATTCGGAGAGTCCCCATGTGTATGTAAATTGGAACTGTAACCCCAATGACACAGAAGGGCAGGGCCTCGAATACAATTTTAACCTGATCAAAGACCGGATCAGGAGCCTCCACATACATGAACTCTGGGATAAAGAATACCCTTACCGGCAGCTTTTCAGTTTGCTGTCAGATAACAATTTTACAGGTTACTGTAATGCGGAAATATCCGGGAATGATGATCCGGTAAGGTTCCTGAGGTACTATCGTGGATTATTCCTGGCACTGCAGAATGCCCTGTAAAAAACACCCATATCAGATCGATAAAGCTTTTTTATGCCTTGCTGGCTGACGGGATAAAGAATGGCACGCCTATCAGAACATAAACCAGTTGAAAGATGCTGATGGGAAATTATACCCGTGTGGATTTAAGCAAAATGTTCAGCATGAAAATATTGCCGATATGTTCCTTGTTGAGAATGATAATCTTGAGGAATTCGGGCTGGAAAAACTCATGTCAAGAAAATTTAACTACGGACAGGGTGCTGATTTCCGATTGGGTGCAGGAATATTCCTTCAGCCAAATGGATAGCTGAAAATTATAAGCTGTGCTTCGCATATAACCGATTTACTGGTCTTAAATGCCTTTGACTAAATAACACGTAATAAGATGATGAGACGATTATTTTTTATTTCCTTGTCAATACTTCTTTTTTCCTGCATTGGCAACGAGGATAAAACCCTGACCATTGAGGATGTAGCAAAACTTGCCGCCGGATGGGAGGGAGAGGTAATAGGCTGGTCAACGGAAAGTTATGTAGGCTGGGATGTGGAAATAGGTGATGCCGATAATGATGGCGATAACGAGGTACTGACTACCGGTTGTCCTTCCAGTTCTCTCAACCTGTATAAACTGGTGGACGGAAAATGGGAAAACACCCTTTTGGCTGAAAACCTGGCCAGGACCTTTCCCGGGATGGGACTTGCTGTAAAAGTTGTTGACCTGGACGGCAATGGATCAAATGAGGTCATACTGGGCACGGGACAGGAAGGAGAAAGTACAGCCATATACTATACTTTCATGATAGAGGACCACCGGTTGACTACCTTGGGTGTTAGCCGGCCGGACTTCAACAAAAGTGGCTATACCCATAACCTGGCGCCTTACGATCTTGATGGTGACGGCATGCTTGAAGTCATCTCCGCATATTGCGGTTACGGCGAGATCATCCGTTATGATTATGACACCGGACTTGGAGAGATCAAGGCACGTAAGATACACCAGCTTTCCGGTTCGGGTGAAGAATCATTGATCGCGGATGTGGACAATGATGGCCATGTTGAATATATCACATCCAATGGTTTCAGGAAAGAAGATGCAAAAGTCGAGATTTTTGAATTTGATGATCAGGGTGAACTGATCGTTCCTCCGCGCCTGGTGATCGATGGTTATGACGGGAAGAGATGTTTTTATGCGTCTGTCATCATCGGTGATGTAGATAATGACAGTATAAACGAAATAGTGATCGGCTGGAAACAGGAACAGAATATAAATCAGGGAACCATACTGGGATACAAGGTTGGTGATGAAGCTGAGATAGAATATAAATTCGCGTATGAGGACAAGGATCTTGACCTGTCCTATTTTGAGAAAATGATGGTTGTTTCAGATGCTGACAACGATGGTAAAAACGAACTGCTTGTATCAACCCGTGGTGACAACCTGTCCGAACGTATTGAAAGCGAACATCTGGGACACCTCTTCATGTGGTCCGTAAACAGTAATGAAATCAGAAGGGAACTCCTGGTGAACCTTCACGAAGGGGTGGCCGGTTCATCATGGATCGATGTCGGCGATGCCGATAATGACGGCAGGAATGAGATCATTCTTGCAACAGGCAAAGGGGACCGTACCCAAAAAGGCATTTCTTATGTTTTGATGGTTTGGAGGGCAGACTGACCTCATTTGGAGTATTTAATCCCGTCCAAGACGATCAGGAACATTTGTCCCGGTACAACCGTGATCTCATCAGTGGTGTTCCCATCAATTGCAATGGTTGAAACACAAAATCCGCCTGTTTAGGTAAATAGGAGAGGGATGACAAATATGCCGAAGTGCTAAGGGATGAACAGCTGGAGAAATATCCCGAAATGCAAGCGAGGAGGCGTCAGCGCCTGCGTCAGTGCGTGGAAGAGGATTCTGAGGGACAGCGTGGCCGTGGTCGTGGCCGAGGTTAACTCCCTTTCCGGTTCTGAAATCTTTCCAGGTTTTGCGTATTTTTGATTAAAAAATGCACCTGGAATTTAAGTCTTTACTCCTTTGCTTTGTACTGGGATTATCCGGCTGCAGCCATCTGGCTGACCCGGGATCGGATACTAAGCCCAACCTGGTTTTTGTATTTCCGGATCAGATGCGGTCCCACACATTGGGGTTTATGGGCAAAGAGCCTGTGATGACCCCGAACCTTGATGATTTCGCCAATGAATCTGTGGTCCTCACCCATGCCATGTCAAATGCCCCGGTTTGCAGTCCCTACAGGGCGATGTTGTTTTCAGGGAAATATCCTTTATCCAATGGGGTCCTGACCAATGCTACCGGTGATGCGGGTAAATATGGGATCCAATTGAATGAGGAAGAAATTTGCTGGTCAGATATACTCAAGGAAAATGGATACAGCCTTGGATACATTGGTAAATGGCACCTGGATGCACCGCATGAACCCTATGTTGATTGCAAAAATAACCGGGGAGAGATAAAATGGAATGAATGGTGCCCGCCTGATCGCCGCCATGGTTTTGATTTCTGGTATGCTTATGGCACCTATGATTATCACATGCGTCCCATGTACTGGTCCACCCACGCAGCAAGGGACAGCTTTCATTTTGTTGATCAATGGGGACCGGAACACGAGGCTGATATGGCCATTAAATTCATTAAGAATGAAGATGGTGCCTACCGGGATAATGACAAGCCATTTGCCCTGGTTGTGTCCATGAATCCCCCGCATATGCCCTACGATCAATTACCTGATCGGTATGTCAAAATATACGACAGTCTGGAAGGGTATATTGATACCCTGTTCAACCAGCCATCTGTACCCGATACCACAAACAGGTGGGGAAAATATTACAGGCGCCATATCAAAAACCAGCTGGCGATGGTCACAGGGGTTGATGAGCAATTCGGGCGTATATTAAGAGCCCTGGATGAAAAGGGTCTTGATAATAGTACCATTGTGATTTTTACCTCAGATCACGGGGACTGCCTGGGCAAACACGAAATGATCTCGAAGACCAATCCCTATGAAGAATCTGTGAGCATTCCGTTCCTTATCAGATGGACAGGTGAAATTTCGCCCAAACACGATGATCTGTTGCTCTCAGTACCGGATATTTATCCCACCCTGTTGGAATTGATGGGACTGTCAGCTGAAATTCCGGAGGACATCGAAGGCACAAGCTATGCTGCAACCATGCTGGGAGAGGAGACCGAAAGGCCTACTTCCCAGTTATATTTCATCATGAGTGGATCACTTTCTCAAAACCCGAATGAATTTTATGATGTAAGGCTGGGTGAACGAGGGATCCGGACACATCAATATACTTTGTGTATCAATAAATATGCAATGGATTCAGCGATGTTATGGTTATGGGATAGAAAATCAGATCCCTACCAGATGAAAAATATAGCTGAGGAGCGGCCGGACATCGTTGAGGCTTTAATCGAGGAAGAACTAAAACCCTGGCTGGCAAGGACAGATGATCCCTGGTTACCAATTCATTGAGCGAAATGCCATGATTCGATTTGAAAATCCAATATTATTATTTATCCTGCTGGCTACTGCTTGTACGCCACCTGGATCTAGGGATGACACAGCAGATGAGATCCAGATGATCCGGGATGCAGACCAGGCCTTGCTCATGGCTGAAAATCATCGGGATCTGGACGCTGTAATGGCATATATTGCTGAAGGGGCAATATACCATCCCCCAAATGCTCCTCCTGTCATTGGACATGAAGAGATACGTGAATTCTATAAGGAATGGTTCAAGAATCCTTATGTCGGAATTTTTCGCGATGCTGACAGCATCGTGATCGCATTCTCCGGTGAACTTGCCTGTCTGATTGGTAACAGTCATATTGATCTTGAAACCGAGACCGGTAGGGAACGACTTGAAGGGAAATATATTACCGTTTGGCGAAAATTTGAGGGCAAATGGCTTTGTGTGGCGGTCAGCTGGAGTGGAAACGACTGAAGCGAGTCATAATGTTAAGCAAAATTGGAGACCTTCATTAAACCAAAGCAACTGGTTAGCAATCCAGGGTTCGAAAGGCAAAAACGAAAAACCCTGGCTGACTTAACTGATGGCATGATTGATCCACCGCTGGTAGACATTATCAATGGATTCAACAACCTGCCTTATTGTTTTACCCTGCAATGTTGTTACGGGCACTTTGTATACGATGGCCATTGGGATCCGCACAATCTCGATCCATTACCAGAATCCGCACAAATAAGCAGTGTGGAGTACCGGATCGCCTATATTGCTTATTGCATCGATAATGGTGAGGCAGGAAGAGAACTATTAGATAAGTTGCAGAAAATTACCGCGATCGATCCGGAAAATATCCAGTTCTGCTCTGCCAGGTGGTTCTGGAGAAGACAGGTCAATTCCTATGCGCTTCAGGTTGAACCTGACAGATTCAAGCATCAAGACAAGGCCGTCCTGGATTATAAAGAAGCCCTGTATATCGAAAACCTGAGAAATGAGTTTTTTCTTAAGTTAGAGAGATTGCTTCAGGATCAGAGAAGGCTGTAGCATCAGCTCCACAGCCTGTCCCAGGAACGTATCTCATCCCATTCCGGAGTGGGGGCAAACAGTTCTTCTCCTTCTATCAGGAATTCTTTGACAACCTCTTCGTTGAGTTCAACGCCGATTCCGGGTTTTTCTGGGACCTTCACGTATCCGTTCTGGACAATGGGTTTTTCAATGCCGGTTACCAGGTCCTCAAACCTGGGCTTGTCCACGGCATGGTGTTCCAGCCAGAGGAAATTTTCAGTGGCTGCGGCGGCATGTACAGCCCCCAGGAATGATACCGGTCCCGCAGCATGATGCTGCATAAAGCCAATCCCGTGCTGGGATGCAAAATCTCCGATTTTCTTTGTTTCCAGGATACCACCGGCCGTATTGGGATCAGGATGGACGATATCCACCGCATGTTGTTCAATCAGGTCATGAAACCCGCCATAAAGCCTGTAAATGTCCTCTCCGGTCTGTGTGGGCGTGGTGGATGATTGGGTGATTTCCTTCCATTGCTCGGTGTATTGCCAGGGTATGATGTCTTCGATATATGCCAGGTTATATGGTTCGGTGGCCCTGGCGATCTTGATGGCTTCATTCACTCCGAAATGGCCCCAGTGGTCTGTTCCCATCGGGATCTCGTAACCTATTTGTGACCGCATCACATCCAGGAATTCCATCAGCCTGTCCAGGCCCTTATCGGTGATCTGTACAGCGGTAAAGGGATGTTTGGTCAACCGGTAGTCCCGGTACTCGTATTGCCAGGGTTTCAGGTCTCCTCCGGGATCATTGATGATGGCTCCGGGGATATCCCTGAGCAGGTTGATCCCGATATCCATTTTCAGGGCTGTGTACCCCTGGTCGATTCTCTCCTGCATCCGTTTGGCATATTCGTGGGGATCAGGGGAAACGGTCGTGTCACAGTACAGCCTGACCCTGTCCCTGTATTTCCCGCCGAGTAATTGATACACGGGTACACCATAGGCTTTCCCGGCCAGGTCCCACAGGGCCATCTCCACACCCGATACACCGCCTCCCTGCCGGCCATGATGGCCGAATTGACTGATCTTTTTGAAAAGCCGTTCTACATTGCAGGGATTTTCTCCCAGTATCCTGCTTTTCAGGAAAAGGGCATATTCCTTTGCAGCACCATCACGAACATCTCCATGGCCCACAATTCCCTGATTCGTGTAGATCCGGACAATGGGTGTGCGGAAAACCACCCCACTGATCTCGGCAATGCGCATATCTGTGATTTTAAGCTCCGAAGGCACTCCGTTACGGTTTACTTTCTGCGTAAGGTATTCGAGCTGCTCATGGATGGATTCATTGAGTAAAAGTCCCGCTGAAAGCCCGCCAAGTCCGGCTTTTTTCAGGAAACTGCGACGTGAATCTCCGGAGGGGGTGGTTGTCTTTTTTTTCATGATATTGCTTTTCGTGTTGGGATCAATACATAAATTTAATAAATTCACTCGATTAGTTAACATTTCAAATTCACACTATGCGCAATATTATTTTCAAGATCCTGTTGATTGCTTCCCTCCTGTTTCTGACTGGCTTCGTTTATGCATGGATCACCGGTATCCCAGGACTTACCGGTCCCCTGCTCACCGGGTTCTTTGTGAGTCTGGCTATCAGTTTCTATGGTCATGGGAAATTAAAAAAGTTTGCCTATACCATATGGATCTTCGCGGCTGTGACTGTATCCATGAATTATCCACAGTTTTTCAGGCAGATCGGGGATTTCGACCTGAAAAAGTCCATCGTCCCGCTGCTGCAGATCATCATGTTCGGCATGGGGTCACAGCTGAGTATTAAAAATTTTGCCGATGTGATCCGAATGCCAAGGGGAGTGATCGTTGGTATTGTTTGCCAGTTTACCATCATGCCCATTGTTGGGGTAAGCGTTGCCAGAGCATTCGGGTTCCCGCCGGAGATTGCAGCCGGGATCATACTGGTCGGATGTTCACCAAGCGGACTGGCTTCCAATGTCATGTCCTTCATAGCACGGGCGAACCTGGCACTGGCAGTTACACTGACGGCGGTTGCCACGTTGCTGGCTCCCCTCATGACCCCGCTGTTGATGAAATTGCTGGCCGGACAATACGTTCCGATAGATTTCTGGAGCATGATGCTGAGCATTGTCAATATTGTCATCCTGCCGATCGTTGCCGGATTGATTTTCAATGCCATTGGATATGGCCTGACCCGCTGGAAAAGCATTGTCATCCAGGCCTTTGTATACCTGCTCATCATCATTGCCAAGAATTTTCTTAACTTCCAGATCAATGATGTCCCGCTTCAGCAATTCCTTTCATCCACTGCCATGGATATGCTGTGGTTCTCCCTTTTGCCGATAGTTGCAGCATTGATCTTCAGGTATTATGCCCGTGGCAGGAAGGGATGGCTCGATAAGGTGATGTCATTCGTTTCCATGCTCGGGATCGGGGTGATCATTACCATCATAACGGCCGCCGGCAGGGATAGCCTGATGGCCATCGGACTGGCCCTGATCCTGGCCTGCCTGATCCATAACCTTGCCGGTTATTTCCTGGGATACTGGATATGCAGGTTACTCAGGATGGATGAAAAATCATGCCGGACCATCGCGCTGGAGGTGGGAATGCAGAACGGCGGTCTGGCAAGCGGGATTGCCCTGGAAATGGGGAAGGTTGAAACCATCGGTCTGGCAGCAGCCGTATTTGGTCCGATGATGAATGTTACCGGATCATCCCTGGCTACCTGGTGGCGGGGGAAAACGGAACCCGAAACGGGGGAAAGTAATGAAGGCAGTAACTAAATTAAATATTTATGCCATGAAAAATTCAAT
>LJUP01000105.1 GCA_001303955.1 Bacteroides sp. SM23_62
GTCCCTTCTCTTCCAGCCAGGCGATGGTTTTGCTGATCCCTTCCTGCTTTCTCAGGCCATTGATATCCAGTCCACTGAAGGAGCTAGAGGAATTGATAAAAACACCATCCTCTTCCCAGCATTCTTCCCCTTTCACCACGCGGGTACGGGTTTTCTCGTCAGCTTGATCGGGTTCCAGAATTGGTTTTATCGGGAGGTTAAATTCAGTGGCAAATTCAAAATCCCTCATGTCATTGGAAGGTACGGCCATAATGGCACCAGTGCCGTATCCCATCAGCACATAATCGGCCACCCAGATGGGGATCTTTTCACCGTTCACGGGATTGATGGCATAAGCACCTGTGAATTCCCCGGTTTTCTCCTTGGCCAGGTCGGTCCGGTCCAGGTCTGATTTCAGGGCAGCTTTCTGCTTGTAGGCTGCTACATTACCTTTATTATCCACGGTTGTGATCTTGTCGACCAGCTCATGTTCAGGTGCCAGCACCATATAGGTTGCGCCGAAGAGTGTATCCGGACGGGTGGTAAATACACGTATGATACTGTCGTGACCATCGACCTTAAAATCCACCTCTGCACCGGTTGATTTCCCGATCCAGTTTTTTTGCATGTCCTTGATCCCTTCGGGCCACTCCACGGTCTCCAGTCCCGCAAGCAATCTTTCGGCATAAAGCGGGATCCTGAGCATCCATTGCTTTAGATTGCGCTTGACTACCAGGTTACCGCATTTTTCATGGATCCCGTCCGTCAATACCTCTTCATTGGCACATACAATCTTGCAATGTTCACAGTACCAAACCTGTGCATTAGCATAATAGGCCAGTCGCTGGCCGGCTATATATTCACCGACGGCAGTTTCACCCAACTGCTGTATTTCTTCCGGAATGGATAGCTCTTCAATGGGTCTTCCTTTCTGTTGTTCCTTGTCGAACCAGGTGTTGTAAAGGCGGATAAAGATCCACTGGGTCCATTTGAAATATTTCGGGTCTGTGGTATTGATCTCCCTGTCCCAGTCGTATGCCAGTCCCAATGACTTGATCTGCCTTCGGAAGGTATCACAATTCTTGTTGGTGGTTATGGCCGGATGGGTCCCGGTCTCCATGGCATACTGCTCGGCCGGCAGTCCGAATGCATCCCAGCCCATTGGGTGGAGCACATTGAATCCCTGCATCCGCTTGTACCGGGCCACGATATCCGTAGCCGTATACCCTTCGGGATGGCCCACATGCAATCCGCTTCCGGAAGGGTAGGGGTACATATCAAGAATATAATATTTGGGTCTGGAATGATCTATCTGCACCTTAAAGGTCTTGTTCACCTCCCAGTAGTGCTGCCAGCGCTTCTCTATCTCTGTGAAATTGTAATCCATAAACTGCTAAGCTTCAATGAAAGAAGTACAAAAGTAAAAAACTTATTCACAAGAACATACTATGCAAAAAGCTATTTTTTTCTAAATTTGCAGGGCAAAATTATGGCCACACTGTGTGGTCCGATGCGCACACTCACACTTACACCTCACACTCATGCTTTCACGGTCCCGTAGTTCAATTGGATAGAATGCCAGATTCCGGTTCTGGTGGTTGTGGGTTCGAGTCCCGCCGGGATCACCAATGCAGCCCTGTATGACCTATTTTATAGGGGATGCTTTATGTATTTCTTAATTGACCCCCCCCCGGTATTGCTATTGATAATTTTCTGGTATCTTTATCCGATCTGATTCAAGAAACTTCGCAATAAAAATCAGAAAGGTATTTCATCCCAGCTCATGCAGCTTAGTGGTAAAGACAGGTGGCCCACCCCTGACCTTATAAAACCATTCCATAATGGATTAGTGCTTTAAAGAAATCATAATACTATTTTATATGAACCTCCAGCAGCTCGTCGATGAATTTGAAGGAATGATCTCTGTAATCTGGAACTTTCTGATTGGATTAGTGCCAAAATTGATAATGGGTCTTTTCATCCTTCTTGTAGGATACCTCATTGCCCGGATTGTCCAATCCATAGTCAGTCGGTTTATCGGGTATCTGGATCGGGTAATTAACAGAAAATTGAAGTCCAGGCTTTTACAGGTAAATCTCAGCAGTTCCAGAACTTTTATTGCCAAGACTTTTTTCTGGATCATCATTTTCTTTTTTTTCGCGCTATTTACTGAGATCATAGGTCTTCCTGTGATTACCTCCTGGCTCGCGGGCCTGGGGGAATATCTGCCCAACCTGCTGGCTGGTGTTGTGATCATTTTTTTCGGGATGATCTTCAGCCGCCTGGTTTCCGACATGATTAAAAGCGGGACTTTCAAAGCTGGCATATCCAATAGCTATGCACTTGGCGAAATTACTCGGTATATCATCTTGGTAATCACCATAATTATTGCCATAAACCAGATAGGTATCGACATCTCTTTTCTTACGCACTTATTGTATATTGTACTGGCCGCCCTGTTATTCGGAGCCGCCCTGGCCTTCGGATTAGGCGCCAAAACCTCAGTCAGCAATATTCTGGCCTCCTATTACATTTCACGAACCTATTCTGAGGGTAACATAATCAGGATAGGAGAGCATGAAGGAAGGATCATTAAGATTACTTCTACTTCAGTTTTCCTGGAAACTGAATCAGGCCAGGTGATCATCCCTGCCAAGGAGTTCAATGAAAATAAATCTATTTTAATCGAGAAAGAGTAATCCATGAATACAGATACCATCATAATTAAACAATTCATTCAGGAGCATGGCAAAGAGGCTGCACAGGCACTCGAAACCATAGAACCAGATAAATTGGCAACTTTTTTCAATGATACTCCGGTTGAATTGTTATTGGAAGTAATTCCATTAATTAATCCGCACTTGATGTCGACGGTTTTTGAATTAATGCAGAAGAAAAAAGTTGTTCAGCTTTTTGAATCCCTGGAAATTCACTACACCGTGCTATCGATCAGAATGATGAATGAAGGACTTGCAGAGAAAATAAATAGCCAATTATCTTCAGAAAGATCAACATATATCAGACGATTGCTGAAATACCCTGAAAATTCGGTTGGTTCATACGTAGAACCGGCGGTCTTAAATTTAACTGAAAAGATGACAGTAAAAGAAGCCTTGGAAGAAGCTAAAAGGTATAAAAAAAAGATATACCCCATTCTATATGTTTTAACGCCGGACAGAAAATTGGCTGGTGCAATTAATTTATCAGATCTTATCACCCAACATCCTGAAAGGGAGATCAGATCAATTATGAAAACCAAGGTAATCACCATTCCACCTGAAACTCCAGTTCAATCCATTTTATATCATCAGGGATGGACAGATTATTTTGCCCTTCCAGTGGTCGATCAATCATCAATATTCATGGGGGTGATCAGTCTGGAAACCATTCGTTCGATACTGGCAAAATCTGATCGAAGGTTAGAAGAACCGGGACAGACAGCAATCAGCGCGCTGGGTGAACTTTACAAGATCGGACTGGCAAGCCTGATAAGAAGCGCAACAGATTTCAAACCAGGAACATCAAAAGAATAAATCATCAGATCATGGCTGCAAATGAGGTAAATAAATATTTATTAGAAACATACTTTAGGGATTTTCCCGGGGACGCTGCAAATATCCTTTCTACATTATCCAGAAAAGAGGCAATTGAATATCTTAATGGCCAGACTGCTGAACGTGCCAGTATTATTCTTTCAAAGATGAATCCTGACATGGCGGCTGATATTCTTGAAGCCCTTGAGCCAGATATCTATCAACAACTGGCAGAGAAACTCGATTTGTTTCTGGCCTCCCGCCTTATCTCACGCTTTGAACCCGAAAATATAGACCCCAGGCTGGAATTATTATCCGTAGGGAAAGCCAAACAGATTAGAGAATTGATAAGTTACCCGTCTGATTGTGCTGCCTTCATGATGGACACGAAAGTGACTACCTTCAGGGCCAACAATACAGTAAAGGAAGCACTTAAAAGAATACGTAGACTCAAGGACCGAAAAATCTATCAGGTTTTTCTGGTTGATGAAGAAGGACATCTACTGGATGTCGTTCCGCTTCAGAATATAGCAGTATCAGTTACTGATGAAATATTAAGTAATCTGGTTGACAGGCCTCCGGTAAGCATTAATGCCCTGGCACCCAGGGAAGAGGTTGTTCACCTGATTGAAGACGGGAAGCTCATTAATCTGCCGGTTGTGGATATAAATAACCATTTATTGGGAGTAATCCGCAATGATGCACTCATGGATGCCACAAAATTGGATGTCTCCCAGGATGTGCAGACATTATTCGGTGCCGGTCGCGACGAAAGGGCTCTGTCAAAGGTGTCCCTGGCAGTCCGGAAACGCCTGCCCTGGCTTCAAATCAACCTGGCCACAGCATTTTTGGCCGCATCTGTGGTGGCCATATTCGAAGATACTATATCCAGAATTACCATTCTGGCAGTCTTCCTCCCGGTTGTGGCCGGACAATCCGGGAATACGGGTTCACAGGCCCTGGCAGTAACCATGAGAGGGCTGGCATTGAGGGAAATAGGCATTGGCCAGTGGTTTACAGTTGCCAGAAAAGAGATCCTTGTGGGAGCGATCAACGGGGTGGCTGTGGCCCTGACAACTTCAATAATTGTATATTTCTGGGCATCTTCATTTGGCCTGGCTGTAGTAATCGGAATTGCCATGATTTTGTCCATGGCCATTGCCGGCCTTTCAGGTGCACTTATTCCAATGGTTTTGCAATCTTTGGGACAGGATCCGGCTTCATCATCATCCATCATATTAACTACGGTAACCGATATCGTGGGGTTTTTAAGCTTCCTGGGATTAGCCACAGCACTGGCAGCGGTCCTGGGGATCGTCTGAAATAACTGCTTTCGAGTTAGCATTCATTTAAGAACAGTCAATTCAAAAAGAGTTCGATCGACGTAGAAATGCCATTTCCGTAGACTTAAATAATGTTAACCTTATGTAAATCTCTATTAAAACCTGTATCCAAGAAAGAAATTGGCTCTGCCTTCAGTAATATAAGTCTTAAGTTTCTTGTCCAATGTCAGCGGATAATATCCGCCGATTACCTGTATGCCAGTATGAAACTTCTTTCCATTGTACCCAATGGCACTCATTGTTTTAATTCTGTAAGTGAAGTGTGTTTTAAACGGCTCCCTTAATTTCGTTCTGTAATCCCCGCTGTTTAGTCCAAGACCGGGTATAAGGCCAAGCGTAATGAAGAACCTGTTGCCAATTACAAACGTGTACATATATATCCCAGATTAGCCGATAGCGTAGCAACATACAGCTGAGAATAATACAGCGTGCTATTGAAATAAGGTTCCATTTCCTTTGTAATCAGCGATGAATCGGCATCAAGATTGTATAAATGAAATCCCAAGCCCGCAAACAGACTGCCTGCACTTCTCCTTTGCAGTTCGTTCTGTACAAATGGTGCTCTAAGCGAAAACTTCCTATAATTAAACACATGCAGATACTGTATACCCAGCTGAATTGTCCTGATATCCTTACGCTTTTTATTTTCTTCTGTAATATCCAGATCAAATCCGTGTATATTGTCTATTTTGTATCTGGAATAATACTGGTATTTGGCCCTGAGATATTTATTACTGCTAAATGCTTTGACTTGAAAATCACGATATCTGGTGTTGTCAATTTGCTTTTCCCCCAGGCCAAAGTTTGCGGATAAATTAAGTGCAAGCCATTTATATGCAATGCCAATTCCGAGATTGACCCCAAGATCCGGCCTGAAACGGATACTGTTGTTGAGGTTCTTATCAGTTAGCTGAAAAGCATTGAATTTGTTTAATACCAATAGTTTAACTGAAAATTTGTCGATATAACTTTTGATGTAATTTGTGTCCTGCTTTTGATATATAATATCCTTGGCAATATGTTCTACTGAAGCAATTATCGTATCTGCACTGGTTACCTGACAGTATCCAGAGAATATATTCATTGAGAGAAGAGTTGCTATAATTATTGTTCTGGCCATTGGTTATCTATAGTTAATACACCATCCACCATCAGCAGTACCCAAATAATCAAGAATCTTTTATACACCAGATGCTGCACAAATCGTTCATCCATGAGGTCTTATTTTGGATATAATACTTAATAAATTCCCTTCGGATCCTTTTCCCCGCTTCACTACAGCAGTATTGTTTTTGCTATTTTTTTACAGATGTTAATAACCTTTTCGATCATAGGCACCAAACAGCTCCGGATCCAGGCCCTTGCGATCAAAGAGACCTTTCAGCGCAATGTTGCCCATCTGAGGGCCGTCCTCGGTCATGGTTACCCACATGATGTGATCAACGTTTCCCGGACCATCGTGGTGGAATGAAGGGCCCGCGGGTCCCATTGTGATGTATTCGTGACCATTAATATTATCGTAATCGTAGTAGTGCAGGTGCCCCCCGAACATGGTGTAGTCCCTGTCTGCGAGCATCTTCTCAATCGACTTGAAGCTTTCCGACGGGTTCTCCCAGCATGGCTCATGCATAAACAGGAAAGTCCAACGAACATCAGTGTTTTCAGCCAGCGTGTTCTTGATCCAGGCCAACTGCTTATCTGGAAACTCAACAGGCTGCCCAAGTGCAGCAACAACAGCCTCGCTGGTCATATACTCTTCCAGCATTTTCTTTGCTGCTTCGGGATCCTCTAACGTTTTCGAAAAGCCCTCAGCTTCTTCCTGCATCTCATTCAGCTTACCCTTATCATCACTGTAGCCCTCGATAAAATCACCCACATTGATCACATACTCCGGTTGTAACAGATTGATCTGATCCATGGCCATTTTAAAGGTGCCCTGTGCATTTGCGCCCCTGGTACGGTTACGGATGATGGCAAACTGGAAGATTTCTGGATTATTCTTAAAATCCTCAGATGTCCAGGGTTTAGCATCTGGAAATGCTTCCTCATCAAATTTAAAGGCAGATACATCTGTATTAGCTTTCTGAACTGTTTGAGTACACCCCAAAGGCATTGCAATTGCTGTGGTAAGTTTTTCAATTTTTGAGTTTTTCCGCCTTAGGGGCTATCCAGTTTTTCATTCGCTCAAGATCCGGAACGTAAACCCTTAAAATGAGGTCAATTTCTTCATCCCTGCGGTTTAAGGGCAACCAGTTTTCCTCGGGGATACCGATAGATTTCTCGGCTGCCACATAGATTTCTATTCCTCCGTCCTCATTCAGTTTGTAGCCGGCATTTTCACCAACACTGTACTTTTTTCTTTCGTTGGGAATAAAGAAACCATTGGCTTTATCGTAGAGTGTCAGCGACCAGAATGCCTTCGCTGGAGGCAACTTTTCTTTACTCATCTTAATTACATAATCATTCATGGCATTCATGGGTTCACCGTCTGACGTGGTCACATTAGGATACATCGCTTCTTCCATAGGCAACCCAATGGGGCCTATTATGGATGATTCCCACGAAAATGGGATAATAAAAAGTAATTACTGTTTAGAGGAATATTGAACATTCAAACCTATATTAGGGGAATGATTGGAAAATTCATCATTCCTTTTCTGCTCACGGGCCTGGCTTCCCTTTTCATGCTGCAATGTGATCCTGATCCCAGGCCCGATACAGAGGATTTCAAAGTATCTGAAGTAATCGACGGGGAGATCCTGATTGAATTAGATCCATATGGGCTTGCGCCCTTAACTGCACTTGCAGTTTTTCAGACCCATGAAATCGTAAGCGTATCCGTGGAAGTTTTAGGCAAAGAGCCGTTCAAGCAAAGCTGGCATGTTTTTCAGACGGATCATCAGGTTCCCATCCTCGGCCTGTACCCGGACACCCTGAACAGGATAGTCATTGGCTTGACCAGGAGGGATATGAGATATGCGGAAGATACTTTTAAGATCAGGACAGATGCCATACCTTCCTTTTTCCCGGAGATCAGTATCCAAACCGCAGAAATCAACATGATGGAGCCCGGTTGGACCCTATGTACCATGGCCATTGGTCTGGGAGATAATATTGCTTCCTATCCATTGATTTTTGATAACAATGGGATTGTAAGGTGGTATTTGGCATTTGCAGAGGAAAGACTGGGGTGGATCACTCCGGTTGAAAGGCTCAGAAATGGAAATTTATTCTTCGGCCTCGGGGATACCATTTATGAATATAGTATGTTCGGTGTGCAAGAACATACATGGAAATTGCACGGTTGTTCCCAAACCCATGATATCATTGAAAAACCGGATGGTAATTTTTTGATACCGGTTCACAAATGGCAAATAGGGACAATAGATGACCACATCGTTGAAATGGACAGGAATACCGGATCCGTCATCAAAGAATGGGACTTGCGTAGTGTGATGGATGTGGACAGATTTGTGTATTATGAAGATTCAGTTGACTGGTTGCATATAAATTCAGTCTGGTATTCTCCCGAGGATAATTCCCTGGTCATTTCCGGAAGAAACCAGGGCATGATCAAATTAAATTATGAAAATGAACCGGTATGGATACTGGCACCGCATAAGGGATGGGGACAAGCAGGCAAAAATGGGGATGGATTTCCAACCTCGGAATATTTGCTTACGGCTGTGAACGCGCAGGGTCTACCTTATCCGGATTCAGTTCAGTCAGGTGCTTTCGATGCGGATGAATTCAGCTGGGTATGGGGGCAGCATGCTGCCATGTATCTGCCAAATGGGAATTTGTTTATTTTCGATAATGGGTTAAACAGAAATTTTTCCAACAGGAACAGATACAGCCGCGGGGTCGAATATGAAGTTAATGAGCAGGAAATGACCATAAAACAGACATGGTCTTACGGCAAAGACCGGGGAAGAGAATTTTTCTCTGGGATTATCAGCGATGTTGATTACCTGCCCGAAACAGGGAACAGATTACTTACCGCCGGCATCGTTTCCGCTATTCCTGCCTACTCAACCATCGTTGAAGTGACGCATCCTGAAAATACAGTTGTATTCGAAGCCCGACTGACCTTTAAGAACATGCTTGTACAAGGCTCGGGGTGGGGTGCATACGATTTTATATACCGGGCAGAAAGAGTCAAGATTTACCGAGGAAGACGTCGAGGCTCCTCCGGCATCACCACTTACTTCTGATTATTTAATCAGGCTTACCTTGCAATAAGTGGCCTCTCCTCCCACCCGGAGTTCAAAGATTAACAGGTTTTGATCCATGTTACCCAGGCCATGTCGGATAAGATGGTCTCCTGGCATTTGTTTTTCATCAATGATGGTTTTCAACAGACGGCCGGTAATGTCATAAATTCTTATGCCAACATCAGCATAATCCTGTAAATGATATTGTAGAGTCACCTGGTTGTCTGTTGGATTTGGATATATCAACAGGTCGTTATCCCTGACCGGATTGACAGGCACGGTAGAAGTTACCGTATCAATGACTGAAAAAAAGTTATCGCTGGAATCCAAAACGGTTTCATCATCCATGCTGCTAATAACGCAAACGTAATTATCCCCTGTTTCCATATCATCCGGGATGGCCCACTTATATGCACCGGTACTGGAGGTAGTATCGATCACAGACAAAAACTCACCAGCCTTATAAAGTTCCAATACCACATCTTCCTGGAGGTTGTCATCCCATTTGATCCAGTAATCGAGTCCTGCCTGCCATTGCTCATTGCCATTCGGTGTGGTAATGGATATTGTGGGGGGAGTAGACCGGAAATGGGATGTGTCAGACCAGGGGCTTTCATTCATTCCATTCAGGGTTTTAACCCTCCAGTAAAAGGTCGTGTTCTCGGCGGGATCTTCCAGTTCATAAATACTGGCGGCATAAATGATTGAATCCACTTCCATGTTGTTAAATGCTTCATCAGTCGCTACCTGTAATTGAAAGGATGTAAAAAATCCATTGGGCGCCCATTCGATATGAACCGCATGCTCCTGATTTACCATTTCATCCATTGCGGGAGAGACCGGGATGGCTGCAAGCGTTTCCACCTCAACATCAGGCCAGGTTATGATAAATTCACCCAATGTGTCAAACTCAGCGGAGATTATGTTTTGTACCTCGTTGAAATCCGTGGTTAAAGGAACAAATAAACCATTACCTTCTGAATCCCTTCTGTAAATAGTAATATCCTCGGGATTTCTAATGTTGAATTCATTCACATCAAATAAGATCTGACCGGTGATAGATGTTATGGCGGTTGCTTCAACCACTACCCTCTTGGCCAGGACCATTGGTGCCCTGTCTGTAAATTCCGGATACATAGGCGCATAATGATACTTCGAAACCGTTACTGAATTGTATCCGTCACCGGTTAAACTTTCAATATTGAGGGTAATTCCTGTATGATTGCCATCACCGTCAGAAAATTCCCACTCTCCGGGAAAAACACTGATCTCCATTACCTGTGCGGCAGGAATATCGGCATCAAGCGGGAAGCGGAAAGCCCGGTAGCTTTCCACCATGGATTCGTCAAAGAATGCTTCAAAAACGACGTTCCCAGCAGGATCAACTTCGGTACAGGTTGGTATGGGATTCCCATCTGCTCCTCCCCATCCGATAATCGTATTCCCGTTGGGAAGTCTGTAAGCGTTCCCGCGATGCCAGGCAGGAATGCTGTCATTTTCACGGGCATAGGTCCATACATGCGTGGCAATCAGGTTGTCCTGGTCCAGTTTATATTCATGTGCCTCCGAAGATGGATCCTTTCGCCTTGGACCGCCATTATCGTATATGAGATAATTTCCGTTTTCCAGCAGGTAAAAGGCATGTCCCATAAAATGGTCAACCGCGTCCACGCTGTCAGCACCAACAAAGGAAAAGTCATTATAATCTCCCCCGGCATCCCAGATGATTTCCCCGGTTTGCCTGTTGATTTTTTTCACCCAGGTTGGGGTCGCCAGCAACAGGTGCCCATCATGATCCAGGCCGATGGTATTCAGATGAAAGGCACTCACATATTCCCCTTTTGACCGGCGGGCATTGAAAGGATAATTGTTAAAATCGTAGTGATCCCAGGACCTCCATTGCCAAACAACATTTTTATCTGCATCCAGTTCCTGTACAACCCCTCCTGAAACAAATGCAGCGGGATGACCTCCTTCTATGATCTGGCTCATATCAACCTTGGTCAGATAATACCCAAATGCCAGGTAATGACCGTTAGGAAGTATTTGAAAATCATGAGCTTCAGCAATGTATCCATTTTTCAACTGAAGGCTGTCCAAAATGTTCATTTCCTGGTCCATGATCATGTGGATTGCATTTCCACCACCTGTGTATGAGTGATGGCTCAGGAATTGAGCATAAGACAATTGTCCATTGGGCTGGACCTTGAAATCATACGCATAATCCTTATCAAGCTTCTTATGATTGATAATTGTCCCGTCATTATCAAGCAGGATCAGGTAATATCCGATTCCCTCAACTTCGGTGGCTACTGCAAGGAAGACATACCCTTTACCTGTTGTACCGGATACTTCGGTAGTAATGGCAGGAAAATCATCGGGAAGCTGTGCATGGATTGTCCGGGAGAAGGAAAAGGAAAGAATGATCAGCAGGCTTACGAGTTTTATTTTCATCAGCAGAATGATTGAATTGAAATGGATGTTATTTTCTATTGAAGTTAGCAATATTATTGTTACATCTGGATATAAATATGTTGGAAAATCAACTTTTTTAACTTTTGTTAAAGGATTCCACCATGCATTGACACTACTTTTATGAAAAGAACCGGAACGAAATGGCATATGTGTGATCCGGCATTTCATGCAACGCTGCAGAGGTTTTTAACATGCGGCTCACGAAAGGTAACAGTCTCGATACCGTATTATAGGGTTGCTGCCAGGCTCGCGGAATATTGTTATCTTTAAACAGCCAGCATCATTCCCTCAAAATCATCATGAAAAAGTATGTGATATTGCTGATCGCCCTTACCGTAACTCTTCCGGCCTTCCGGTTCCGGCATACAGATCCCGATCCCGAACGTCAATGGCCTTCATACAGGGGATGCTATGCAAAGGGGGTCCTTGACAATGCAAATTTGCCTGATACCTGGAATGTAGAGACGGGTGAGAATGTTCTGTGGAAGTACAGGGTACCCGGACTCGGACTGGCATCCCCGGTAATTTGGGGGAATAAATTATTCATAACCACGGCTGTCAGCGAAGCGGATGATAAAGGATTCAAGACCGGGATGTATGGAAGCATTGGATCGGTCGATGATGAATCCGTACATGAATGGAAAATCTATTGCCTGGATAAGAACTCAGGATCCCTTCTGTGGCAGAAAACGGCATATACCGGGGTGCCTAAACAGAAGCGGCACCCTAAATCATCACATGCCAACTCGACCCTGGCCACTGATGGCAATCATGTAGTGGCTTTCTTTGGCTCAGAGGGCTTGTATTGCTATGACATGGACGGGAACCTCGAATGGGAAAAGAATTTTGGCGTGCTCAGATCGGTATTTTTTGTTGCAGAGGATGCCGAATGGGAATTTGCCAGTTCACCCATTATCCACGACGGATCGGTGATTATTCAGTGCGACGTGTTGGAAAACTCTTTTGTCGCTGCCTATGATGCTGCAACCGGAAAGGAGATCTGGAAAAAGGCAAGAGATGAATACCCGGGATGGTGTACACCCAATATCTATTATCACGGGGACCAGTGCAGGGTGGTGCTGAATGGATATAAGCACAGGGGAGCCTATGATTTCAGGACAGGTGAGGAAATATGGAAAATGTCAGGAGGTGGTGATATACAAATACCAACCCCGGTCGTTCATGATGACATGGTATATTTCAACAGTGCCCACGGTCGGCAATCACCCATATATGCCATTCATGTGAGTGCCAGGGGTGATCTGACACTGGATGAAGGTGAAACCACCAATGCATATATCCGCTGGAGCATACCTCGGGGAGGAGCCTATATGCAGACCATGCTGGTATACGGGGACTATTTATACAATGTCAGGTGGAATGGTTCAGTGAGTTGTTATGCAGCCAGGACCGGTGAAGAGATATGGAAGCATAAAGCAGGCAGCGGGAACAGCTATATTTCATCCCCGGTAGCATCTGACGGGAAGATTTATATCACGGATGACCAGGGAATGGTTTATATTTTAAAGACTGGTCCGGCGTATGAATTACTGGCCCAGAATGATCTCGGGGAAATATGTATGGCAACACCAGCCATCACGGATGGCATTATTTTTTTCAGGACCATAAACCATTTGATTGCCATCTCAAAACAATAAGACTTCAATATATAAATCGGCGTATTGTTTTAGGCGATGCTGATTGACTTTCTCCGCTTACTGGCGTATCTTTATTTATATACGGAATTTAAATCCCATGAATACGCAAGTATATGAACCCAAAAACCTCCAATCGCCGGGCGTTTTTAAAAAGTTCCTCCTTGGGAATACTGGGTGCCACGCTGGTAAATAACAATGAAATTGTTGACAATCAAACCAATCCTGATCCGGGGCTTCCCGGTATAAAGACCTTCCGGAAGCTGGGACGAACAGGCTTCAGGGTATCAGATATTGGTTGCGGTCCCGCTGTAATTCCCCATGAGAATGTCCTTAAAGCAATCCTGGATGCCGGGGTGAATTTCATCGATTCGGCCATCGCATACGGGGAGAAAAATGAAATCATGATCGGCCATGCAATCAAGGATTATGACCGGGAATCCTTGTTTATATCATCAAAGTACCGGGTCAGGGAAGATACTACAAAAGAGGATGTGGTTACCCAGATCAGAGGTATCCTGGGAAGGATGAAAACCGATTACCTGGATTGCCTGCAGATGCACATGGTATCTTCAAGTAAAGAATTAAAGAATGAGGCATTCCATGAGGCAACCGGGCAGTTAAAAAGCGAAGGGAGATTGAGGTACATCGGTGTATCCTGTCATGGATCCAACTGGTTCCAGGATCCTGAAGAAAGTATGGAAGACATATTGTCCAATGCCATTGAAGACGGACGATTTGACCTTCTGTTGCTGGTTTATAATTTCGTACAGCAGGACATGGGGAAAAGGATCCTGGAAAAGTGCAGGAAGTATGATCTGGGAACAACCCTTATGAAAACAGATCCTTTTGGAGGGTTCAGCCACTCGTTCATGGACCAATACGAGCAATTGCAAGACAAAGGCGATGTAATTCCCGGATATTTGGAGCACATTCATCATAAAATTCTTGAACTGCAGAAAATGGCCAAATCCTTTATTGAGGAGCATAAACTAGAGGATAATGACGCCATCAACAGGGCCGCGATACGCTTTGTCCTGTCCAATGAGGATGCCCACTCAACACTCATCACATTTCGTAATTACAGCGATATAAACAAGTATATCCATCTTTCCGGGACAAAGCTGACCGATCGGGAGGTTGCACTGCTTGAACATTGCAGGCAATACCTGGGAAGCTATTATTGCCGCCATGCCTGCGGATTATGTGAGCCTTTTTGTCCGGAAAAGATCCCCATCAATACCATCATGCGCTACAACCATTACTTTATGGCCCAGGACCGCCAGAAGTATGCCATTGAAAAGTTTTATGGATTGCCACAAAGGAATATTGATCATTGCAGGAATTGTGAGGGTTTTTGTGAAAATAACTGTCCATATGGTGTTTCCATCCGGTATTTATTATCCGTTGCGGAACGGAATCTGACAATCAACGTTTAATGGAATTAAACCAGTAATATGGCTCAAACCAAAGAAGTAAAGACCTATAGCATTTCAGGAAAGACACTTACCTGTCCGATCTGCAATCACACAGCATTCTGGACCAGGGAAACACTAATGAATACACCCGGCATGACATTTCTGGGTATTGAATGGGCCAACCGGCAGGCTGTAAATTATATTTGCAATAACTGCGGCCATATCCTCTGGTTCATGAAGTAATTTGATCTGTTCCCTTCGAGGCACTATGAATCCCTATTTCGCCCCCAATCGTCGCATGCTCATCGATGATGCCTTCTTCCTTTGCTTTCCTGTGCTTTTTCAATGAATTATCATTCGGATGGTCAATCCAGATAAACTTGCCTCTCAGTACAACCGGCTATGTTATATTTGTTTATTTTGACATAAAATATAAATAATTTAATAATAGGTCAAAAAATTAGGGGCATTCATAAAAAACATTATATATATATATTGTACAACCCCCGAAAAAATATATATATTTACAAATAATAGTGATAAAATTGACAAAGCTCCTAAAATTTGGCATGCTATGAATATTCCTTACAAAAAGGCATTCTTTATATGCCTTGCCCTGATCTTTTTGGGTGCCGGAAGTTTGTTCGCCTCTGATGGAAATGGGGTGGATACAGGCACTACAGCCTGGATGCTAACTTCAACAGCACTGGTGCTCCTGATGATACCCGGACTGGCCATGTTTTATGGTGGACTTGTACGGACAAAGAATGTACTTGGCACAATGATGAATAGTTTTGCCGCCATGGGTGTCATGGCAGTTCTTTGGGTGGCCATAGGTTATGCAATGAGTTTCGGATCCAATGTGTTAGGTGGCTGGTTTGGTTGGAGTTCGGATTATGTTTTTCTTAAAGGAATTGACGAAACCATTATGGATGCGGGTGTCCCTGAATATGTCTTTTCCATGTTCCAGGGAAAGTTTGCCATCATTACACCCGCATTGATTGCAGGTGCATTTGCTGAACGTGTTACTTTTAAAGGTTATATTGCATTCATTGCCATCTGGGGAT
>LJUP01000400.1 GCA_001303955.1 Bacteroides sp. SM23_62
ATGAAAACAGCCCTTACGCAGGTACCCGCCTTTGTGTACCGGTGTTTAATAAAAATGTTGATAAACAGGTCCCTTATATCCTCAATATCATGGATGCCCTTACCGGTGTCTACGAAGGTGGTCCCCTTTTCGGAAAAGTATTCCATGCCAATACCATTGCGATGAGTAAGGATCCGGTGGCCATTGATGCTTATCTGCTGAACCTTATCAACCGGGTAAGGGAGGATAAAGGGCTTTCCATAATGAGTACTGATGATGGCAAGAACCAGGATGGGCATAAAAATGCTTCCTTCCTGCGCATTGCTGCTGAAAACCATGGACTTGGAAGCATGTCCCTGGATGATTTGCAATCGTATGATTTATCATCTGGTTCTGAACAAAGTAATATACCCGTACTGCAAAATAGCCAGTCAAGGATAAGTGAGGTCAGGAGGACAAAAGACAGGTATCAGATGCAGGTATTTCTCGATAATTCCAAAAGGAAACATACGATAGAATCAAGGATAGAAGACATGGATGGCAAGGTGGTCAGACATTTTAAATCACAATCCACCATTTTGTCAAATGCCCTGCTCGAGTGGGATCATCGAAACAATAACAAGATCTCAGCAAAAGAAGGGATCTATACCTGGTATATTTCAGTTGACGGGATATTACATACAAACACAATAAATGACAAAGCCAATGCTTAGAACTTACCGTTTTATCAGTAGTGCGATACTCCTTGTTGTTATATTCTTGAATAACGGGAATATACTTGCACAGGAATATGATATTTTGATCAAGAATGCTCACCTGATCGATCCGAAAAACGAGATTGATCAGAAAATGGATGTGGCCGTTGCTGATGGTAAAATTGCCAAAGTCTCGCCCCAGATACCAGAAAGCAGTGCAAAAACCACAGTCGATGCTGCCGGTTTGTATATTGTACCGGGACTTATCGATATGCATGCTCATGTGTTCTGGGGGACCGAACCGGATGCATATATAAGTAATAGTCATGCGAGCCTGCCTCCCGATGGATTTACATTCAGGTCAGGAGTAACCACCATAGTCGATGCCGGAAGTGCCGGATGGAGAAACTTTAAAACTTTTAAGGAACAAACCATAGATTATTCCAAGACACGGGTATTTGCTTTTTTAAATATTGTGGGACCAGGAATGAAGGGTGGCGCTGTTGAGCAGAACCTGGGTGATATGGATCCGAAACTGACTGCCATTGTAGCCAAACAATATGCTGATTTCATTGTCGGGATAAAACTTGCCCACTACAGTGGTCCGGAATGGGATCCGTTGATAAGGACTGTGGAGGCCGGGAAGCAGGCAGATATTCCGGTAATGATCGATTTTGGCGGACATGATCCGCATTTGTCCCTTGAAAGGTTATTGCTGGAAGAATTAAGGCCCGGCGATATTTTCACGCATTGTTTTGCCAATGTAAGGGGCAGGACAGCCATTGTTGATGAAAACGGGAAAGTCCGGCCCTATGTATGGGAAGCACAGAAAAAAGGAATTGTGTTTGACGTTGGGCATGGCGGGGGAAGCTTTGTGTTTGACCAGGCTATCCCCGCGATGGATCAGGGATTTCTGCCAAATTCCATCAGTACTGACCTGCACACCGGAAGCATGAACGCCGGCATGAAAGATATGCTCAATATCATGTCTAAATTATTGAATATGGGAATGTCCTTAAATGAGGTGATAGCCACCTCGACCTGGTATCCTGCAAAATACATAAAACATGAAGAGCTAGGGCATTTAAGCGAAGGTGCTGTGGCAGACATAGCAGTTTTGAGCCTTAAGGAGGGGAATTTTGGATTTGCCGATGTCAGGGGCAAGAAAATAAAGGGAACCCAAAAACTGGAATGCGAACTGACAATACTGGATGGGAAAGTGGTTTATGACCTGAACGGGATTTCCTTGCCCGAGTGGCAGGCCGGAGTTGCCAATGAGTAAGCTTATTTATAAAAATGTTAAATTTTATAATTAATAATTCTAATACCCCAAAAAGAAAAAGTTATGGAAAAAAATGAAAAAAACTCACGGAGAAAAGCCATTAAAGGTTTATTGACGGCAGCGGCTCTAGGATTAGGAATTACCAAGGTAAGTGCCGCGGAAAAGAAAGACAGATCCTTTGAAAAAGTGGCTTCCAACATTACAAAATCTGATGATGTGCCACTGTTTTCAGGGCATACAATTTATGGCAATCTGGTTTTTATAGCCGGTAAGGGATACCACGAGGAGGGAGACATCAAAGTACATACAGACAATGTACTCAAGTCGGTTGAGAAAGAGCTTATCAAAGCTGGTTCCTCCATGGATAAGGTGCTGAAAGTCAACGTATATCTGCACGACCTGAATGATTATAAAGCCATGAACGAAGTTTACAGGGGCAGGTTTGGTGATAATCCCCCGGTCAGAACGACCGTAGCTGTCTTCGGTGGTGTGCCGGGTGACTCACTCGTAGAGATAGACTGTATTGCCTATAAGGATTAAAAAATAATGATATGGTTACCCGGAGAGCATTATTGAAAAAACTGGCCGGACTGCCCCTGGTGGGCAGTTTGTTTGGCCTGGAAACTTTCGCCAGCAGTCCTGGTCCGTCGTATGCCCGGCGGGATTATTTCAAGGAGCTGGGCGTTCGAACCTTTATCAATGCGGCAGGGACCTATACTTTCATGACGGGATGCCTCATGCGGCCGGAGGTTATTGATGCCTATAACTATGCTACGAATGAGTATGTTATCCTCGATGATCTTCAGGACAAGGTCGGGGAAAGGATAGCTGAACTGTTGCACTGTGAGGCCGCTACCATAACGGCAGGAGCGTTTTCTGCCATGACATTGGGACTGGCAGGGGTCCTGTCGGGTATGGATGAGGAAAAGGTGATACAGATATGAAAGACGAGGTGCTCATGCAGAAGTCACACCGCATTGGATATGACCACGCCCTCAGGAATTGCGGTGTAAAGATCGTGCTGGCAGAAACCAGAAAGGAACTGGAGAAAGCCATCAATGATAAAACGGCCATGATGTGGTTTTTCAACGGTAATAATTTTGTCGGTGAAGTCAGGGATGAAGAATTTGTGGAGATTGCCCAGAAACATGGCATCCCTTCCTTTAATGACTGTGCAGCGGATGTGCCACCCGTGGAAAATTTATGGAAGCACACGGATATGGGGTTTGACCTGGTCTGCTTTTCAGGGGGGAAAGGGCTGAGGGGACCCCAGAGTGCCGGATTGTTAATTGGTAAAAAGAAATATATAGATGCAGCGAGGCTTCATGCACCTCCACGGGGCAACACAGTTGGAAGGGGGATGAAGGTAAACAAGGAAGAAATACTGGGTATGCTGGCAACCGTGGAAGCATATCTGTCAAATGATCACGAAAAGGAGTGGAAACTGTGGGAGAATCAGATTCAGCTGATCCATGATGCAGCGGCCTCAGTACCTGGCGTTAAAGCTGAAATCCACGTTCCCGATGTGGCCAATCATGTGCCTTCCTTAAGGATTTCATTCGATCCTGATAAAACAAAAATGACCCCCGATGAATTGAGGCAAAAACTCAGGGAAGGACATCCCTCCATTGAAACGGTGGGAGGAGAGGATTCTGTGGGGATCACGACATGGATGATGCAGCCTGGACAGGAAAGGATAGTGGCAAGACGGATCAGGGAAATCCTGGAGGCAGGCTGATATTTGACCTGCATTATGCTGAATTGACAGTTCATGAATAAAGGCTTCTTATTGGTAAGCCTGGCCATTGTATTGTGCCAGGTCCCGGTACAGACCATGCCGGCCCAGGAGCAGGAAAATCCATGGCTCTGTGTAGGTCACTATCAGACAGAGGATGAAGCGAAACAACAGCTGGAGCGTTTCAGTGAGCTTTATAGGAACCTGGAAGAATGGGAAAAGCGGGCCGGAATCATTCGCGAGGGTATATTAAAAGGGGCTGAGCTTTCACCGCTGCCGGATAAGAAAAGGATCAACCCCATTTACAGAAACGCTAGAGTTTATGATGGTTACACTGTTGTGAATGTTGCCTTTGAGAGTACCTCAGGAGTTTTTGTAACCGGAAGCCTGTATAAACCTACAGAGATCGAGGGGGAAGTCCCCGGTATCCTCTGTCCCCATGGGCATTGGTCTGATCCCCGGGATTACGGCCGGTACTGTCCGGATATGCAGAAACGCTGTGCGACACTGGCAAAAATGGGGGCTGTAGTCTTATCCTACGATATGGTAGGTTACGGCGAGATGCGTGAAGTGGGTTGGGTGCACCGTCATCCCAAGACCCTTAAGCTGCAGCTATGGAACAGTATCCGTGTGGTAGATTTTCTATGCTCATTGCCGGAAGTGGATGCCGGAAGGATAGCCGTAACCGGAGCATCGGGAGGAGGTACACAGACTTTCCTGCTTACGGCAGTGGATGACCGGATAGCTGTCAGCGTACCCACAGTGATGGTATCGGCACATTTTTTTGGCGGCTGTGTATGTGAAAGCGGTATGCCAATCCATAGGAGTGAAGCTCATGAGACCAGTAATGTGGAGATCTCTGCGCTGGCTGCACCAAGGCCACAACTGATCATTTCAGACGGAGGGGACTGGACCAAGAATGTACCGGAGGTGGAGTTCCCATATATTCAGAATGTTTACAGGCTATACGGGAAATCAAACCTGGTTGAGAATGCACATTTTCCCGAGGAGGGCCATGATTATGGATATTCAAAGCGCAAGGCAATGTATCCCTTCATGGCTGCTCACCTGAGACTGGATACAAAGAAAGTCAGGGATCAGCACGGAGAGATTGACGAAGCCAGTGTGGTCATTGAAGAACCCTACCAGCTGCATGTTTTTAACAGTACCTTTCCTTTCCCGGTTACTGCGGTAACTTCCAATGACCTGGCATGGGATTTTGATATTGCAAGGTCTTCTGTTATTTACATTGATCAGTTCATTGAAAACGGATCAATGATGAATTGGGAGAAAGGCAGTGACGGAACCATTTATATCCAGCAGGTATACGATTATCAGCGGGAAGTATTTAACCGGCAGAATAATCACATTCACTTTTTACTCGTAGGGCAAGCAGGGGCTGATGTTCCAATTGTATTTAAGGATTACAGTTCCATATACAATGGAGAGATTCATTATAATACTACCAATATTAATTATTGTGTCGTTTCCGATGATGGAATAAAATGGAGGCATGTCCCCGGGGAGTTGCTGAACAGCGACAAACGGATGGAAATCATGTTCCACATGGACAGCGATTCACTTTATATAGCCAGTGTGGAACCATATAGGGTGAGCGATCTTAACAGATTGTTATCCAGGATCAAAGACGATGACCGTATCAATATAGAAATCATCGGCCAATCCGTCGAAGGAAGAGACCTTCACATGATCCGTATAGGAAATGAAACGGCTGCGCAAAGGGTGTTTATCCGGGCGCGCGCACATCCCTGGGAACCGGGCGGTAACTGGGTGATTGAAGGAATCATTGACAAGCTTCTGCAGCGGACGGAGGAAGTTGATGATTATCTGAAGAATTATTGTATCTATATTTTCCCCATGGCAAATATTGATGGTGTGGTACATGGCAAAGCAAGGTTTAACATGAATGGAATGGACCTGAACAGGGGTCTTGAAAAACCTGCCGACCCGCTACTGTCACCCGAAGTATACCATATGGAACAGTGGTTTGAGGAAATGATTGGCAAAGGCATGAAACCCGGCCTGGCCATTGATTTTCATAATGATGATGGCGGACCATTGATTTTTGAACCACCAATGAATGCTGATTCTGCTGTTTATATCGATCATATGAAAACCCTGGAAAGATTATTGCGGAGAGATACCTGGTTCAGGGAACGTGCAGTCACGAGAAGTCCCGGGGGCGGGATAACGCAGCGATTCGGGATTGAGTGGCTGACGTATGAACTGAATGCCGGCTGGATAGAAGGATTACAGAAAAGACCCTTATCGGATGATTGGAAACTGCTGGGGAAACAACTGTGCGGTGTATTTGATGAGTATTTTAAGACCATTGATAAATAATCTGCCAGCACATTAAATGTCATGAAATACTTCATTAAATGGCCGGGGAAAATACCCGGATCATTTTCAATAATTTTATTTTTCCTGCTCCTGGTTAGTTGTTCGAAGAATCCTGAGACGAACGGTCAGCCTGATGAACTGGTGGAATATACCGGTTTTCTGAAGATCCCCGGAGTTGGTTTCCAGACTTTTTTCAGGTTTGAGGACGAAGACCACAACCTGAAGCAAATGCCATTTCCATCCGGTTCGGCCTATTTCCGGTGGATGTGGGAACAGATTGAACCTGATGAAGGTGTGTACAACTGGGACCTGATAGACAGCCATCTCGCCAGGGCCAGGGAAAACGGCCAGACACTGGAATTCAGGATCATGCTTGAATGGCCGGGTGAATATGATATCGGCATTCCGCAATGGCTGGTTGACAAAGGGGTCAGTTTACGTCTGACACGTTGTGAAGATGAGGACTATTACAGTCCGGATCTCGAAGACCCCATTATCAAAGAATACCATACAAAACTGATCAGGGCGCTTGGTGAGCGCTATGACGGACATCCTGACCTGGGTTCGGTGGATATCGGTTCGGTAGGCCTGTGGGGTGAATGGCATGAATACTGCCATCCTGAACTCATGCCGAGCCGCGAGGAACGATCCGCCATCATCGATCTGTATTATGAATCTTTTCCCAACACGCCACTGATAGCCCTCGTTGATGACAGGGAAGGTATTGCGTATGCGGCACAAAAGGGGCGGAGTGCCTGGCGGGGTGATTGCTGGGGCAATTACCTTCCCGAAGGCAGCGGATGGAACCATCATGCAGACTCCTACTGGCCGGCACACAACCTGATACCGGAGGCATGGAAGAACGGACCGGTTGCCCTGGAATCATGCTATACCATGAAAAGCTGGTATTCCGAAGGCAATGCCATTACCCGGATTGTCGATGACGCCATTGCCTGGCATGCCACACTTGCCCATAACAAGTCAGATTATATCCCTGGAGAATATAAATCAGAGATAGAACGGCTTGTCATGAAACTGGGTTTTCGGCTGGTTTTGAGAAATATTGACTACGATCAGGTTATTGAACCGGCATCAACATCGACCATTACACTGGATTGGGAAAATC
>LJUP01000106.1 GCA_001303955.1 Bacteroides sp. SM23_62
ATGGTTTTCCCGTCGGTATGCCTGGAGCAATGCTCAAATAGGCCCCTATTTGGGAATCACCATCTTCATTTTCGGGACAGCCGGTCTATCTCTGGCAGGAGTGCTGGCAAATCGATATATCAGTGCAGGGAAAAAGGCGGTTTATATAAAGCTGATGATGGCTGCCGAGGCACTTGTTCTGATTCCGATCATCCTTGCCCACGCGGTTGATAATCCCTATTGGGTGTTGGGTTGCGTGGGGGGTGTTATTTTCTTTGGCGGCGTTTCCGCCAGCCTTGGACCAGCGTCTTTGCAGGTTATTTCTCCGAACGAGATGCGAGGGCAGATCACCGCCTTCTGCTTCCTTATATTGAATCTGGTGGCCGCCACCATCGGACCGGCTGCGGTGGGGTGGCTCACCACCCATTACTTTGCCGATGACAAAATGGTTCGATCTTCTGCGGTAATAGTCGGCTTTGTTGCTTCGCTTCTTGGTCTGATCACTCTGAGGCTGGGCCTGCGCTCCTACGAACGTACTGCGGAAGAAAACAATCCCACGCAATAGGCCGAGTTCCGAGCGCCGGGTACCTATTGTATTTTCACCATGGGCTGCCAGGACGAGCGGTAAGTTTCTTCATACAATATCATCTTTCTATTATTACTTTGACACACAGGGGTAAAATTTCTATACTTCGTTCCTAAAAAAGCGATTTATTATCAACTCAACAAGGAGGCATACAATGACTGGGACAAATCTATTCGGCAGTGAAAAATGTCAGGGCCTTGATGACTTCTTGCGACCCGAACACTTAATCTCATCTGAAACCAAGATGTTTTGTGAAACCTTAAGAAAATTTGTGGACAATGAAGTGCTACCCCACGAAGAAGAGCTGGACGACTTCTGGGATTGGACGGAAAGAAAAGGGCATAATTTCGTCCATGACATCTGGAAAAAGCTACTGATCGACGTGGGTTTGCAGAAATCTTTCATGCCTCCTGAATTCGGGGGAACCGGAGGGGGGACAACGGTGGAGTCCTGTGCAACCGTCGAAGAGGTGGCGAGGGGCGATTTCAGTGTTGCCTGTTCAGGCTTTATCAGTCCCTGGTCTATCGCCGCGATCACGATACCCAAACCGAACGAATTCCTCCTGAAAAAGTTCTCTCCATTACTGTGCGGCGATGAAATCAATATGATATGCAGCGCCATTACGGAACCACATGCCGGCGGATCGGTTGAAGACTATCGATTGAAGGGATCACAGATTAGAACCAAGGCGCGTCTCGAGGGAAATGAATGGGTGGTCAACGGACACAAACTGTGGCCGTCCGCTTATAGAGAAGCCAAATGGTTCCGGGTCCTTTGCGCTGTGGAGGGGGAAGAGTTCCCCAGAAATATCGCCCAGATATTTGTGCCTGTGGACGCCGAGGGCGTGGCAACGAGTAAACCTTACCGGAAGATGGGGGCCAGTATTGATACAAATGGGGATATATGGTTTGACAATGTGCGAGTGCCCAAGGAAAACCGCGCCCAGGAAGTTCCTGAAGATGATTTTAAATCAGTGATGGCAAACATAACCATCGGTCGCCTGACCTCCGCTGCCTTCCCGCTCGGGGTGATGAAGAGGGCCTATGAAGTTTTTAAAAACTATGTGGATAACAGGGAGATCGCCGGCATGCCCATGAAGGAGCATGGTGTAATCGTCCACGAACTGGGACAGATGGCAAGAGAAATCCTAACTGCTGAGGGCTTCCTATATTATATTGCCGACAGATTGGATCATCCCGATTTATACGGTTTTCCCTGGGAACTTAAAAACCTCGCATTGGCCAGCGCTTGCCAGGTCTCGGTAAGTGACCTTGGCTGGAGTGCTGTGAATCGTGCCCTTGACATGATGGGTTCCTATGGGTATTCGCGGGAAGGAAAAATTGAAAAACTCCTCAGGGATATTAAAATTACCCAGATTGTGGTGGGCGGGCAGCTTCTCCGCCTAACCGAACTCGCGCGCTACTACTTTGGGACAGAAACGATATAACCTTTTTTACAGGAGGAAACGCCATTAAATAAAAAGGAAAGTTAGCACTCATTACTGGAGGTGGAACCGGCATAGGCGCGGCAGTGGCCGAACGATTTGTATCTGAAGGGGTAAAGATCTGTATCTGATGAAAACTTGACACAGATCAGCAGCCACAATAATATATGCTGTCAGTATCATTGACACAAAACGGGAATTTTACCAACTTGGATCCCGGTAAAGGGAGTTTTTATCAACTCAATTGAATGGAGGAATCAGATATGAAATTACGCATAGTGGTAATAGCAGCCCTGTGCATCGGATTGTTCTGCAGCTTCGCATGCAAACAAAGTCCTTCCAATGTACAGACGGCAAAAGTGGAAGACCCCATACTTACGGTACTGAATCCGTTAGGCACACCCCCGCCTATAAAACTGAAAGCGATGGCACCCCGTCTGGATTCGATAAAGGGTAAAACCATTTATATCGTCAATGACGGCTATCCGGGGTCGGGCATCCTGCTTAAAGAACTCACAGCAGTATGTAAAGAAAAATACCCCGACACAACATTTGTCTATCGGGACAAAAAGACGGGTATGTCAGGGGAAGACCCGGAATTATTAAAAGAGATGGAGGAAAAGGCTGATGCGATGATTATAGCCCTTGGGCATTGGAGTGTTTGCGCGCCTGGGGTCACCAGGCAATCCATAAATTTTGAAGATAAATATACAAAACCCGCCGTACCACTCGTAGTATCCAGCTTTGTAGATCAATTAACAGAGTTCGCTCTTACCGAAGGAATGCCCGGAATCAGGATTCAATATATCCGTGGTCCGATTTGGGCCAAAACAGCGGAGCAGTTGCGTAGAGATACTGTTTTGGGCAACAATCCCCTTACAGGCAAACCCATATTAGATGAGATAGTAGAAAAACTTACTATGACCTTGACTGCTGAAGAAAAGAGAACAGGGGAGATCAATCGCGATAGGGGACCTGAGAAGTTTACCGGAACAGCAGACGAACTTCAGCAGTTATTCCTTGAAAAGAGATTCACAGATTTCATGCCGATCGTTCTTCCGACCGAAGAGAAAGTCGCTGAGATGTTGAAGGGCACCAGCCACGATCCGGACGAGGTACTCGGAACAATGGCTCCCTTTAAGCCCTCGTTTGAATCCTGGACCTACACGGTAAAAATTGCTGCAATTAACGCGGTTATGGCAGGCGCCAAACCGGAGTATTTTCCTGTCATTCTGGCCATTGGTTCTACAGGCTCCGAAGCGATTTCGGTTTCAGACAACAGCTTTTGTGTTGGTGCTGTAATAAACGGAAATATACGCGACGAAATAGGACTCAATTACAGTTATGGTGCAATGGGTCCCTACGCCCACGCTAATACTGTCATTGGAAGAGCATGGAGCCTGCTGTCGATAAACGGGGGAAACTGCGGCAAGGTAGGAAACACCTATATGGGTGTGGTAGGAAACCCAATGAATGCCATCAATATCATTATCGCAGAGAATGAAGAGGATTCTCCATGGGATCCTCTCTCTGTAAGAATAGGCAGGGGCGAAGGGATGATGAGCTTCCCCGGTAGGCCTGCACCAGAACCCGCAGGATATGAAAAGGGAGAGAATGTTATCACCCTGTTTACCGGCTGGGGTATTCTTTCGGCCAAGAACTGGCACGCGAATGTCTGGGGGGATGAGATGGACTATCCCCAGATTATCAAGGACATATATAAAATCCAGGACGGGACTCTTTTCGGAACCTGCGCTGTGTTAAGCCCGCCAATCGCCGATTTTGTGAAAGATGCGGGATTTGATACGGTTGAAAAATTTACAAAATGGGTTATGGAAGCTCAGGGAAATGCCAAAAGTGATGGTATGTATATCCAACCCCCGGGTGGTACGTTCACCGTTGTAGTTACCGGAGCATCCAACAACAATTACTTCAGCATGGGTGGTATGAGACCCGGCCAGTCCGTCAGAATTGATGAGTGGCGGTAGAATTCGCTGACCGGTCTCTGCCGGCTGTCAATCTACATCCTGCGGAATAACCGTACAAGCAATCGCCGATCTACAAAGGATTTAAGCCTTATGCAGATCGGCGGTTCTATGTTCACGATAAAATAAGTTTTTCAATCGACAGAACGACAACATCCTTGGAGCGCCAGCCTTCTATTCAAGCGTCCAGCAATCTTTCAAACTTGACAAAGATCGGCAGCTACAATATTATTTGCTGCCGGTACCATTGACACACATCGGTAATTTTTACCAACTTGGTCTCCTAAAAAGGGACTTCTTATCAACCAACTATCATGGAGGTCTTATGATCAGGTCGATATTGAGTATGGTGATTTTGGTATGTGGGGCCGCATTCGTTCATGCACAGACAGAATGCGAATGCACTCGATCGATGCTAAAAGCAGCGACTGACAGTTATATCGCTGCTCAGGAAGCCGGTGATCTGTCGAAAATGGCGCTCGACCCCAAGGTGAAATTCATCGAAAACATGAGTGAAACCACAAAGGACAAGGGGCTATGGAATACCCCTTTACCAATCGCTTTTCACCGCAGTATTTACGATGTCGGACGCTGCAAGACATTCACCGAAGTGATCGTTACGGAGGGCGGGCACCCCTATGTTATTGGAACCCGCCTGGAGGTTGACGACGGCAAAGTTACTGAAATCGACAGCCTGGTGACAGACGATGACGACTGGTTGTTCAACGCGGAGAATTACCTTAAGTATTCAAAGGCTGAAGACTGGCCTGTTCTTCCTGTCGATGATCGCGTCAGCAGACAGGATCTGATCGATGCGGGCAATCAATATTTTGATTTTGTGTGGTTGGATGCGGGCATACGGCCGCCCTGGGGCACACCATGCGCACGACTGGAGGGAGGCATGTATACAAATCCAAATAATGAATACAAGGACACCTGCCAAATTCCTGCTCCTATTCAACCAAATCTCTTTATTGTAAACCGCACATTTGTCGTTGATGAAGAGATGGGCGCCGTCAATGTCTTTTGCCGCTTCGGTGACAGCACCAATGGCATGCCCGATTCGCATTTGTTCAGGTTGGTCAATGGGAAATACCGCTGGATTCACACCTTGAGTGTAAACTTAACCGGTAAGCCCATTAATTATGACCTCATTGTCGGTCCGAAAAAGAAGCCAAAGGAATGAGGGAATCGTGAACATACCCAACTTCCGTTATCATAGTAATGATCAAATAACCTGAATATGCCAGTGTTGTAAGAACGTTGGTGTGGGGAACCCACCCATACCGTTTGCTTTTGCCGCGGCTGGAGGCGATCCCTGTCGCTCAACGTATTGAATCCACAGCCATGCCTCCTTGTCCCTTCATGGAAGACGTGCGCGTTCAAATCAAGCCGCGTAAAGTTTATTGCCAATAATTTTTAGTATAGGAGGATTGCTTATGAAAAACGAATACACCAGACGCGAAGTCTTGGGACTCGGACTGGGGGCGGTAGCACTGGCAACATCATCGGGTGCGGCTATTTCCGTCGCCCAAACGGCAAAACAGCCTTTTCCAAGGGAGGAAAATCGATTGCCTGAATTGAGCACGTTTAATAAATATGGGGATGAACTGGAAACATCATTGCTCCTAAGAACTTCACCTATTGCAGTTAAAATGCTGGAAAAGGAGGCAGACATCCCGAAAGAAGCATTCCGGCCTAAAAGAGACGGAGGCTATCACATCGCCCAGTGTCAAGCTTTTGGTATGTCACGACGGGAAGGGAAAACAGTTGCAATGTTAAAGGAAGATCACTGGTGTCCGACGGCTCTCATGGCCTATGGTATGGTTGAAAAGCCGGCCTCCATGGCAAGTTGGGCGGAATCCTTTATGAGCTTTGAGGTTGGTAAATATATCGGCGTGCTTACAGCGCCTCTCAAAAATGCCACATTTATGCCGGATGTTGTCCTCATTTACTTGAATCCCGCCCAGCTCAGGGGATTAGTGCTGCCAATGACCTTCGGTGGAGATCCATCTCAGGTCATCACCCATTTATTTCTCCCATCCTGCGGGCATGCTGTGGTAGATCCCATGAAAACCAGAAAATACTGCGTCGTGCTTCCTGATCCCGGAGAGTATCAGAGGGCTTTGGCAGCGGAAGATGAAATGATATTCGCCGTACCGCGGGAAAAGATGGAGGGGCTGATGGCAGGTTTAAAAGGTATGGGTAGAATATATTCCCATCGGGATCAGTATATGTCCATGCATCCGGATTTTGAACAGCCACAATTTTACAAGGATCTGTTTAAAAGCTGGGGACTAGATTCGGAATAATAATTGCCTCATATAGTATTCAGAGTGTCGCCGGGCTCTCTTGCTTGACAGACGGAGCAAACGGCGAAGTCGGCTCTGATGACCTGTCGAGAGCCCCTCGGCCATGAGCTCAAGGCCGAAAGGCCTCTCATTCGACCTGGAGGCTCTCGACCGGTAGGTCGAACGAGTGGCTATATGAAGAATCCATGCTTATTTAACGCGCTTGGCAATGAATGTCAGTGGAGGAGATGGAGATTGGTCTGCTCCCCACCCCCGCATCTTGGTTGTAAAAGAGAGTTTAAGTTCATCTCCTAATAGGACACCGGTGTACTTAGTAGAAGAGAATGTGTTTCCCATGTATTGCATATCAACTGTAAAGGAAATATTGGTGCCGTCGATTTTGCCGTCCTGTATCTTGATCCACTGACCGGGCGCCCCGCTAACAGTCCCTGTCAGAGTGTCTCCATCCCTTTTAAAATTGTAGGTAACTGTCATGGGTTGGCCACCCATTCCTGGACCCATTCCTGGAAATGTTCCTACCCATTGGCCATCAATGCCGGTAGCAAAGGCTGTTGCCAGATCTTTCCAGGAGGATGCCTCCTCTTCATCAGGAGTTATACCGAACATACCTTTTGTATATATCTGGGAAAGCACGTTTCCTGAACGGATATGGCCGAGTTTTGCAGCAGTTTCCAGCCATCCCATACAGACATTGGGATCCTGTTCTCCTCCCCAGCCGTTCAGGCACATATATCCCACATTATACATTGCCGCCGCGTCGCCCTGTTGCGCTTCTTCCCAACACAAAATGAATGCACGTAACCTGGCCGCCTCATATCCCTGAGTTGCGGCCTTCATTATCAATGACAGACCTTTGGTGGCATCCTGTTCGACTCCCTGTCCATTGACATACAGTTCGCCCAGAAGGGTCTGAGCCTCTGCATTATTCTCTTCAGCCAAAGGGAGAAGTAATTCGTAGGCCTTTTCAAATTCTTCATTCTTAATTGCTGCATTAGCGTCTTCAAGCTGATCAGCATTTGATAACATTGGAAAAACAAAACAGAGTAGTAAAGATAATAATAAGAGCCTGTTTAATTTCATTTTGAATCCTCCTAATTTTTATTGATGCTGTAAATACTAGAGTGGACCTATTTGAATTATTAATAAGTGTCAATAAATTTTTTTATATTGCCTCTTAGATGTTTAATGAATAAGAAAAATTGCTCTTTTGAAATAACCCTGAACAGCAAACACAATTGTTCCAGAAAGACATTATATAAGTATCTAAAATTATTCACTAAATCAGCATATAACACAAATAAAGAGCGCGGGAAAAACAGGTCCAGACTGATCCAGAAGATTTATGAAATTGATTATTCTTTTTCCCAGCTCTCTTGCCTGCCCGACGAAACAAACGGAAATTATACCTTTTTGCCTGTTTAGTTGCTCCCGGGGGATCCCATTGTAACAGTATCCATCAAGCTTGCATACTTGACAAGGATCGGCAGCCCCAATATTATGTGCTGCCAGTGTCAGTGAATCGCAATGGTAATTTCTACCAACTCGGATCCCAATAACGGGAGTTCTTAACAACATATACTCTGCTACAACACATGAAGGCAAAGAAATAAAGATGGTTGATTCAGTTACCTAGCCATATATTTATTCTGCAACATTTAACACTATTTCCATCAAATCAACGGAGTTGCCGCCGACCATAATTCTGAAGGTGCCAGGTTCCACGACCCTGTGCATATCCCGGTTAAGGAAGGAAAGCTCTTCAGGACTCAGGGCAAAATTCACGGTCTGAGTCTCACCCGGTTCAAGAGCGATTCGTTTAAACCCCTTGAGTTCCTTGACAGGCCGGGTTACTGAACTTACCTCGTCCCTTATATAAAGCTGTATAACCTCGTCACCGGCTACATTGCCGGTGTTGGTCACATCAACAGACACGGTTGTTTTACCCCCTGTCCCGATAGTGTCTGGTGTAACATAAAGATTGGTATATTTAAATGTTGTATAGCTCAGTCCCCATCCGAAGGGATAAATGGGATCCGTGACTGATCCGATATATCCGCGCCTTGCAGTGGGCTTATGGTTGTAAAAGATAGGCAGCTGGCCTGTTGTCCGGGGTACAGATACAGGCAGCTTTCCTCCTGGATTATAATCACCGAACAGAACTTCAACCACGGCAGTTCCGCCCTCCTGTCCCAGATACCATCCTTCCAGGATCGCTGGAACATTCTCCGATATGTAGTTTATGGCATTGGGACGGCCATGCTGCAGGAAAACCACAACCGGCTTGCCAAGCTCCATCATTGCTCTGACAAGGTCATCCTGGTTGCCGGGGAGGTCCAGGCTGTCCCTGTCTCCCAGATGGCCTGTCCATGACTCCCTTGATGTCAGTTCATTGCCGCCAAGGGCCAGGATTATGACATCAGCCTTTTCAGCAGTACTGACAGCCTCCCTGATGCGTTCTGCGTTCAGCCCCGGGTCCCCGAACCTGATCTCCTCGTTGCTGAAGGGCGCCGGTCTGTTTTCCGTAATCCTGCAGCCTTCGGCAAATAGAACGTTCTCAGCACCTACCCTGTTCTTGATTCCCTGAAATATACTTACTCCCCTTCCGGGAAATCCGCTGTAGTTGCCGAGATGAACATCCTCTGCATTGGGCCCTATTACAGCGATCTTTTTGAATTTATCCTTATCAAGCGGAAGCAAGCTGTCCTCGTTCTTGAGCAATATAATAGCCTCTCTTGCTGCCCTGAGCGCAAGATCCCTGTGCTCCTTGCAGTTGGACACCGTTTCGGCAAGATCCGGATCAGCATATACATCATCGAACAGGCCTGTGATAAATTTTGACCTCAATACCCTGGCAACTGCTGCATCCAGGGTTGCTTCCGATATCTTGCCCTGCTTAACCTGTTCAAGCAGCAGCGGATACACTTCGGCGTAGGGGAGTTCCAGGTCCACACCTGCTTCAAGCGCCTGCCTGGAGCATTCTTCATAGGAATCCGCGACAGAATGTTTCTCCTTAAGCTCTCTTATGCCAAAATAGTCTGAAACAATATGCCCGGCAAAGCCCCATTCGCGTCGGAGAATACCCTCCAGCAGATCCCTGTTCGCATGGGAGGGAATGCCGTCGATTTCATTATATGAGGACATTATACTCTGGAGTTTTGCCTCCTTTACAGCAGCTTCAAAGGGCAGCAGGAACTGCTCCCTGATAATCCTCTCGGAGTAGTTACCCGGCCCCACATTGGTGCCGTTCTCGGGCTGGCCGTGGACCGCAAAATGCTTCCCCGTGGCGATCACGTGGGCTTTATCAACAGGCGGGGCATTACCCTGGAATCCCTTGACAGCGGCCACACCCATTCTTGCCGCGAGATAGGGATCTTCACCATATGTCTCTTCTGTTCTTCCCCACCTGGGATCACGGGCTAGATCAAGTACAGGCGAAAGCACCTGCTGTACTCCTCTGGAACGGGTTTCAAGTGCGGTCGCGGTGAAGATCTTATGAACAAGATCACAGTCCCATGTTGAGGCAAGGGCAATGGCCTGGGGAAATGATGTCGCGCCGCGAGTAGCAAGGCCATGCAATGCCTCCTCATGGAACATGACAGGAATACCCAGGCGTGTATTTTCTATCATCCACTTCTGGATTGTATTTGTGAATTCAGCCGTCTCTCTTGGGCTGCGCATACCGCTGGGTCTGGATATCTGGCCTATGCCGTGCCTGAACATCTCGGCAGCCCGTTCCGGAAGGAATTTTCCTTCCTTGTCAACAAAGGAATTCTTTTCTCCGGAATCAAAACCCAGCATCTCCATGGTGCTGGTCAACTGGGCGACTTTTTCTTCGAGGGTCATGCGTGAAAGAAGGTCCATGACCCTCTGTTCCACCGGCATGTTCGAGTCCCTGTAAATCTCTGCATCTGGAGAATGAACAACCCCTGCTGCTGTAATAAGACAGAAAAATATGATTGACATGATATTAAATCCCTCCTTGCCCCCTACTTTTTCTCTGTTGGATATCCCGCTTCCTTCCACCCTTGAATGGAAGGATCTTTGAGAACTTTTACATCATCATAACCCATCTGGATCAGCTGATTGGCAATGTCCGCACTGTCCGATTCCCCCGGGCCACAGGCACAATATGTAACAATCGGTATGTTACTCGGCAGAGACCATACGTCTTCCAGCGCAATCTGGGACTTCCAGGGAATAGAAATAGCTCCTTTGATGTGTCCCATATCGTAAATATCTTTTGGCTGTACATCGATGATCGTTACCTCTACTCCTTGATCCATCATCTTCTTTAATTCCTGAATGCTAATTCTAGGAATATCCGCCTGCATTGCAGCGCATTCAGATACAATTAACAACGAAGTTACGACTGCACTCAACAAAACTAGGAGTTTTACAACATTTACTGAACGATCTTTTTCCATGTTAACTCCTCATGTACCGGATTGACTTAATCGTCATTCCGGAGAGATACTGTGTCACAATTCGTCATCCCGGCCAAGCCCCGCAAAGCAGGGCGCGAGCCGGGATCCAGTGATGTAATCTGTTCTTATTCCGGACTCCGGCCTTCGCCGGAGTGACGAGGTTGTTGATCCTTAATGAGTACATAAAAAAATCGATGTCGGTTTTCTTAATCCTTTATCATCGGAACGGTGGTACCTTTCTGGGACCTCCACCGAAGGTGGAGGTTTTAGATCAAAATAAGATAAGGGGTAGGCTTGGTCAAGCAAAAACCAGACAAGCTTTTCAGTCTTTTGGGACATTTCAATCAGCATTCTTTCTTAATAATTCATTTTTTCTTGACCGCATGTATTCTTGGGTCTAGATTTATCTCATTATAACAATGCCATCTACAAAAACAGACATGAACAAATTGCTATCGGATAATTTCTAAAGATCCATCGTTGCGGTGTATCCCACAGAAAACCATAGGGGGTTTCTTAAGGAATTTTAATACAAATATTCTTTATTTAGAATACGTATGGCCGTTAAGCCAATACAGTTAAGGAGGAGGATAACATGTTACGCTTTATTTCAATTTTAGCCATAGCAGTTTTTATCTCCATGGTGACATTCTCATGTTCACAGAAAACTTCCGTCAAGGATGGTTCTGAATATCAATATGAGGTACTCAGTCCCTGGGCGGAAGTAGATGCAATTCCACTCAGGGGCATCTCACCCAGATTGGATTCTTTGTCCGGAAAAAAGATCGGACTTTTCGCCAACTTCAAACGGGCGGCCAGGCCTATCCAGGCTGAGGTTGAAAGGAGACTGAAAGAACGGTTCCCAGACATTGAAACCAGCCTCTTTGATTCCCGCCTTCCCAATGTCACTGAAACAGAAACAGTAAACAAGGAAAAGTTCACGGCATGGGCTAAAGAGATGGACGCCGTTATTGCCGCGGTTGGGGATTGAGGGTCCTGCACAAAGTTCCTCGCTTATAATGGTGTCGCCATTGAGGACTTTGGAACGCCGGTCGTGTTACTGGCGAATCGCGGTTTCGTAAATGACGCCCATTCTGCGGCGTCCGGTAAAGGTATGCCAGGTGTTCGCGTTTTGGGAACATCAATCGCATGTGAATCCACTGTGGCAGAAGATATTAAATCCGGCATCGATAAAGTGTTCGAGGAAATTATCGCGGGGTTGACACGGCCTCTCACCGAGGAGGAAAAATCACCCCGGGTGGATTTTGAAACGCAAACAAGGATCGCTTTTAAGGGTACTTATGAGGAAGTCAACCAGTTCTTCTATCGCAAAGGCTGGGGTGATGGACTGCCCATCGTTCCTCCATCCGAAGCTGCCATAGAAGAAATGATGAAAGGAACGGATCTGCCGGCTGACCATGTTGTGGTTAAAATAATCCCCCGGATGGGCAAAGCCACTATCGAGAAAATCGCCATAAATGCGGTTATGGCCGGTGCTCTTCCGACGCATATGCCCGTGCTGATCGCGGCTGTGGAAGCCGTTTCGGATCCGAAAACAAGGTTCGACACCTTTGAAGTCAGCACCGGCTCTTGGGCGCCTCTGCTGGTGATCAACGGGCCAATACGAAAGGATATACATATCAATTGCAGTTCCGGCGCCCTCAGCCCTGGGGATCTTGCCAATGCCGCGATCGGACGGGCCCTCGGATTGATCATCAAGAATATCGGCGGCGCCAGAAAGGGCATTGAAGATATGGGCACGCTGGGGAATCCGGCCAAATATGCGCTTGTCGTCGGCGAGAATGAGGAAGAAAGCCCATGGGAGCCCCTGCATGTCGAATGCGGCTACGAAAAAGACAGCAACACTTTGACAGTTCTGTTTCCCAATCGCTACACGCAGACAATTCCGGCTCAGACAAATGCAGAGGGCATTGCCACCGCTCTGGCAGGTATGAGACCCGGAGCGTTATCCTGTATGTTAGTGATCCCGGATCATGCCAAAATCTTTTCGAGGGAAGGATGGTCCAAAAAAAAGGTTAAAGAGTTCATTATGCAAAGTTCGGAGAGCAGGGACAGTCGACGATTCGGACAACTGCAGAATGAAGATTTCATTATCGTCGTTTCAGGCGGTCCCGGTGTTTGGATGGGACTGCTGCAGAGTGCAGGTGGTTTTGGGAACTATTTCGTTACCAAGAAAATCAAGCTGCCCAGCAACTGGGAGGCCCTGACGGCAAAGTACAGCACCATGGTTCCTACATACGTAAGATACTAGGAGGTTAGAAAAAAGATTTTACTTCGTTGAACATCCATAAAGCAAATAACCTTCATCATCGCCGGCAGACAGGGAGGGATTATTGAAAACAAACATCAGATACATAGGGATACTTTTGTTTGCAATTACTCTGGCCATACCGACGGCAAGGTCACAGGAAGGCAATACTCCATTTAATCCGGCGCCGGTCGGTGTCACGCTGTCTGGTATTATCGAGTGCGGTCAGGGCTACACTTCACACGAACTCTACAACATGAAGATTACACTACTGGAGGTAATACGCGGAGACAGCGCCTGGAAGCTTATCAAGACGGCCAGCAATTCCAACAAATCGGCTGGCTACGGTTTTGAATATATTCTCGCCCGCATCAAATTCGAATACTATGCACGAGGGAAACCCGGCCTCTGCGTTCATAAACTTACATTGGAACAATTCAAGGCCTGTTCCACCGAAGGTGTGGATTATCCGGCGGCCGATGTAATTTTACCGCAACCGGAGATGCAAGGAGATATGCGTTCCGGAGAGTCCATAGAAGGCTGGATCGCCTTGCTTGTACCATTAACAGATCGAAAACCGCTACTTTACTATTCCGCCGATGCCGGCGCAGCTGTCCAGCACGGCGGCAGCAAGTGGTTCAAGCTTTACTGATTGTGTGGGACTTATTACTCTATTGTGAATAATACCGCGGAGAAGCGGGACCTAGGTAAAGCGTCTTCTTTTCGGTAATAAGTAATGGAACTCCCGAGAATCCTATCAGCCAAGGAGGACATGAAATGAGACGTTCGGCAGAGTTCATCGCGCTGGCTTTGTTGGTACTGATTCCGGTTGTCATCCAGGCTGATCCCAGTGTTTATCCCCTGGGAACGACTATTTACAAACCGGAGAAATGCTGGAACGGATTCACAATACTTTCGTCTGATGAAGGACGACTTGTCGATATGAACGGGAACCTGGTTCATCTCTGGAAAGGGAAGCTTCATCATCCGAACAAGGTATATCTCGGAGGATACCTTCTGTCTGCTACCGCTTCCTGGAAGCATGGGTGGCAGGACGCCATTGAAATCCAGCTGAGAGATTTCAAGGACAAGGTTCTCTGGAGATTCAATCGATGGCAGAAAGGGAAGGCGAATGAAGGCGATGGAACCATGTGGCTTTCCCGGCAGCATCATGATCTGCAGATAAAAGGAAATCCCGTCGGCTATTACATACCGGATGCCGCTCCACTGGATATATCGGAAGGCACCATTCTGGTCTTGGCTCATTACAATGTACGAAATGAAAAGATTAACAAGAATGTAACGCTGCTGGATGATGTCGTTTACGAGGTGGACATGGCCACGGGCAAAATAATCTGGACATGGAAAGCGTCGGAGCATCTGGATGAGATGGGTTTTGACGAAGCAGCGTTGAAGGCCATGCAGAATTATGACAGGGAGCCTCGGAGTGAGGGGGATGGATTCGACTGGTTCCATCAGAACTGCGCTTCCTATCTGGGGCCCAATAAATGGTATGACGGGGGTGACCGGCGGTTCCACCCGGACAATATTATCCTCGACAGTCGCGAAGCAGGTCTCCTGGCGATTGTAGACCACAAAAGTGGCAAAATCGTATGGCGAGCCGGCCCTTATTATCGGGACGGCGATGACAAGAAACTTGGATGGATGATCGGCCCGCACCATACACACATGATTCCCAAGGGTTTGCCCGGTGCAGGCAACATTATGGTATTTGACAACGGCGGTGGATCCGGCTACGGACCTCCGACCGATTTTGCCTCGGACGGTATAACGGTTATGCGCCGGGACTATTCCCGGGTTGTTGAGTTCAACCCGGTTACTAAGGAGATTGTATGGGAATATGTCCCCAATGCTTCGAATAATCCAGACCCGGTTTTCGGTCATAAAATGTACAGCGTCAATGTGTCCTCCGCCCAGCGTCTTCCCAATGGCAATACGCTCATCACCGAAGGCGCCCAGGGGCGCATTATCGAGGTCACCCGGGATTATGAGATCGTCTGGGAATATATGAATCCGTACCTATGGGATTCCGACATTCCCATGATTCGCAACCTTGTTTACCGGGCTTACCGCGTGCCCTATGACTGGGTGCCGCAACTGCCAAAGCCGAAAGAGTCCGCAGTGGATGCCGGGCCTAACTATCTGTTCACAATTCCGGCCGAGGATGGATCACACCCTGATTTCGGAATCGACAGAACCGCTATCTGGAAGCAGGGAGACACACAGGGAAAAGATAAAAAAGAGGAGGATAATTGATGTCTGAATCGAAGTATGGAAGATATATCGTAACAGATCTTATAGTGCCAGAAGAGAAGAAAAAGATCGAGGCAGATTATTCCAGATATGCCAAAAGAATTTTGTGGCTGGATGAGAATGTTGTCGAAGGCGCATTTCATATGAATACAGCATGGTATCTGAATGCGGCCAAAACCCTGGAAGACAAACCCCGCGTTCATGATGCCGACGAGATCATCGGATTTTTCGGCAATGATCCTGCGAAACCTTACGATCTAGGCGGCGAAATTGAA
>LJUP01000107.1 GCA_001303955.1 Bacteroides sp. SM23_62
AAATACGATATGGCTTAGCTGGGATTCAAGTGAATCGAAAAAAGGTTCCCCCAGTCCCACAGGTACCTGCCTGGCCACGCATTCCACAATGCCTCCGATTGAATCATCCACTTCAATGGCCTGCTCCACTGCCTTCCCCACATCCTTGATTCCTCCGGCTTCAATCAGTGTGGCTGTTATGGACATATCGCCCAGCAGTTTCTTCGCCACCACCCCGGCCGCTGCAAGGGCCAGTGTAAGCCGCCCCGAAAAATGGCCTCCACCCCTGAAATCCTGAAAGCCCCCAAATTTCCTGGACGCGACAAAATCGGCATGCCCCGGGCGTGGCACATCACGCATCCTGGAATAATCGGATGAGCGTACATTCCGGTTTTCAAAAAGCACCGTCAGTGGTGCGCCTGTAGTGAACCCGTTGAACAGGCCACTGACCAGCTCTGGTAAATCCTCTTCTGTCCTGGGAGTAGTCCCTATTGCCCCGCTTTTCCTACGGCCGAGGTCATATTCAAAATCAGCCGGTATCAGCGGGATCCCGGCAGGACACCCGTCGATCACAACACCCACGGCAGGTCCATGTGATTCTCCCAGGATGCTGATGCGGAATATACGGCCAAAACTATTCATGGTTCAAAATCTAAAAATGTTTATTCCTGTATCTGCCTGAGTATGGAAAGCAGTTTATCCTTGCTGATCTGTCCGGGTGCCGTTTCCTGTCCCGTTTCAGGTGCAGCAAAAGTAAATTCGGCTCCAAGCATGGGTGCGGCAATCCTTGAGATGACGCCAAGCTTACCCATGCCTATGATGACCATCCGCTGATCCCTGCTGTATAATTTAAACAGGTTCCGCAGGTCCTCCGCCTGGTTTACCTGGCATGCGATTTTAACCACATCTGCCCCGGCTTTCAAGCAATCTCTTATAATTTGCTCCAGCTCAGGCATGGCCGGTGTCAATTCGAAATTATGATACGAGATGATCAGGGTGGTGTCATGGTACCGGGCGGACTGAATGATCTCGTTGCTGAAGGCCTGATCGGATCCAAGTTCAATGTCCACATAATCTGCACCTGATTGTATCGCTGTTTTAAGGATCTCCAGGCGATGATCCTCATCCATTTTCCCGGGCCTGCAGGTGGCAATGCATGAGCTGGCGGCACTGACGACCTCCCTGATCTGTTCCAGGGTCAGTGTAAGCAGATCGAAACGGAATTCCACAAAAGGTTCCCTGCCGGCCATGGACAAGCAATCCTCATATCCGATTTCCGAAAGGCTAACGCATATCATCGATCCAGTTTTTTAGCATGTCCAGATCAATATCATGTATCACGGCTTCACCGATTTTATCAAGCAGGATAAGGCCGATACTGTCACCATCACGTTTCTTGTCCCGCTTCATTACCTCGAAAACATCATCAAATGCATGCGGATAGGTTACCGGGAGATGGTATTTTTCAATCAAATCCCGCAGCCTGTACACATCCTGTGAACCGATCAGGCCCAGTTTTGCCGATATACCGGCAGCCAGCACCATCCCGATGCTCACGGCTTCTCCATGCGGGATGCCGGTAATCTTTTCAAAAGCATGTGCAAAGGTATGCCCGAAATTCAGCTTCTTGCGTTCACCGGACTCCTTTTCATCTGTTTCCACGATCCTGCATTTTGCCTCCACACAGATACTGATAATTTCTTCAAGGGTTTTCTCTTCCCCGTCGAGTGCCTTCTTGTGGTCTTTTTCCAGCAAATCAAAAAGTTCCTTGTTCACGATGGCACCATACTTGATCACCTCAGCAAATCCCATGTGGTATTCCTCCCGGGGAAGGGTAGTGAGCATTTCAGGGTCGCAGATTACAAATTCAGGCTGACGGATCACTCCCACCATGTTCTTGTATCCTTCATAATTCACACCATTTTTCCCGCCTATGCTGGCGTCCACCTGAGAAAGCAGGGTGGTTGAAACAAAACCGAAGGACAATCCCCTCAGGTAGGTGGAGGCAATATAACCGGCCAGATCGCAGACAATCCCTCCTCCCACTCCCAGGATGAAAGAATTCCGGTCTATTTCATTCGTTATCAGCTGCCCGTATATATCCGAAGCAATGCTGAGTGTCTTGGATGATTCACCAGGCTTGATGGTGATCAGCAAACCCTCCGGGAGAAATGCACCATAATGCCGGTAAACATTCTCATCGGTGATGATCACAAGCTTTTTCCCCGGATGGTATTCACCGACATTTTTGAAGGATTCCCCGACAAGAATGCGGCAGAAACTATCACGGGTATTTAGGCAGATTTCTTTCATTGGTCTTGCTCGTCCGGATCAGGATTCATGATATGTGCCTGGTGGTTGATGGATTCCTGGTGAATGGCCCTGAATACCCGGGTAATGAATTCATTGCTGAGCCCTTTCTCTTCTCCCATGTTAAGCCGCTTATTGATGATCGCATCCCAACGCTTGGACTGAAGAATGGCCACATTATGGGCCTTCTTGTAATGGCCAATCTGATCTGCTATTTGCATCCTGCGCTCAAAGATATCAATTATTTGATCATCAAGCTCGTCAATCTCGTCCCTCAATTCCTCAATGGTCAGCAGTAATTCGTTGTCCACATCCGGATCCCTGAGGACCAGCCTGTCCAGAAGGATCTTCAGGTCGGCAGGGGTCAACTGCTGTTTTGGATCACTCCAGGCATTGTCCGGATCGGGATGGGATTCAATGATGAGTCCGTCAAAATTAAGATCCAGGGCTTCCTGGGAGATCTCATACAGCTTTTCCCTGCTGCCGCAGATATGACTGGGATCAGTGATCACCGGGAGATTGGGTATCCTGCGCTTAAGTTCAATTGGGATCTGCCAGTGGGGATGATTTCTGAAATCAGTCTGGGCGAAGACAGAGAACCCCCTGTGTATGGCAGCGATCCTTCTGATCCCGGCCTGATATATCCTTTCTATGGCACCGAGCCATAATTCCGCATCGGGGTTTACCGGATTTTTTACCATGACAGGTACATCCATGCCCTTAAGGGTATCGGCGATTTCCTGGACTGCAAAAGGATTGGCAGAGGTACGGGCACCTATCCAAAATATATCAATCCCGTACTTCAATGCCTCGTATATATGTTTGACATTGGCCACCTCAATAGCCGTAAGCATGCCTGTCTCTTCCTTTACCTTCTTCAACCAGGGCAAGCCTGTGGACCCGACTCCCTCGAACGCATTCGGCCTGGTACGCGGCTTCCATATACCTGCACGGAATATATTTACGCCCATTCCCGATAATTCCCTGGCAGTCCTCAATACCTGTTCTTCTGACTCGGCACTGCACGGACCTGCAATGATGATCGGCCGTTCACAGATCTTCGCCTGATCTGACAATGGTTCCAATTCAAGTTTTAGTTCCATGGCATTTACTATTATATGTTTACAATTGATTTTCCCCTGATATATTCTCCCAGGATACCCAGGTCGCTGGTGAAAGGCCTGATGGCCTCTATGGATTGAGTATACAGCTCATAATCATTGAATTCAACATCAATGTAGAACTGGTATTCCCAATCCTTGCCCATGATGGGCATGGATTGTATCTTAGACAAATTTATATCATAGTAAGACAGTATGGAGAGGATTTTGGACAGGCTCCCGATCTTATGGGACAGGGCAAAATGGATGGAGGACTTGTTCACCTCGGTGACCGGTAAACTGTCCCTGCCATTGCCCAGGATCAGGAAGCGGGTATAATTCTTCTTGTTTGTTTCAATGCTTGAGGCAATGATCTCCAGGTCATATTTCTCTGCTGCCAGTTCGGATGCAATCGCCCCGATCCCGGTCAGGCCGTGGTCCCTGATTTCCTTGGCACTCAATGCCGTATCCATGCTTTCGATCAATTTGATATCGTCATACTGGTCAAAGAATTCCTGGCATTGCAGGATGGCCATGGGGTGTGAAAAGACCTCGCGGATATCCTCTATGCCCTGTCCTGGAAGGGCCACCAGGTTCTGCCTTATGCGCATATAGACCTCCCCGATGATCTTCATGGGTGAATCTTTCAGCAGGCTGTAATTGGGGAGGATACTTCCCGCCAGGGAATTTTCAATGGCCATGATCCCGTAATCAGCCTTGTCTTTCCTGAGGGCTGTCATGAGATCCTTGAAGGTATCCCTGGGCATGATTTCTACCTCTTCATTTTCAAAATACTGGAGGGCTGCGATTTCATGAAATGCGCCATACCCTCCCTGGATGACTATTCTTTTTACCATATCATAAAAAAAAATCCCGGTACTTTGACCGGGATTCTGGTTAATTATCAATTTAATGTCATAATGAACCCGGTCCGGCGTGCACCCAGAAGAAAAAGAAGTAAAAATATGCAAACAAACCAGTGTTCATAGCTCCTTGCTTTTGGTCAATAAAAAAAGTCCCGTATGATGGGACTTTTGAATAAACTACTCATTCAATCGCCCCAAAGAGTCAGTTGAAATAAAAATAGTTATATTCAAAATTCATTTTCATTGTCCCAATACAGGCTATAAACCTAGTTATTCTTTTCAAAAAATGCAAATTTCAGGGAAAAATATAGGCAGGGAGGAGAAGATCAGGGCGGTTATCGCATACTTTCAGGAGACCATGCCCGAACCCGAAACGGAACTTACCTATGAGAGTCCCTACGAATTGATCGTAGCCGTGATCCTCTCGGCACAGTGTACCGACAAGCGTGTCAACCTTATCACCCCTGCATTCTTCAGGAAATTCCCGGGACCGGTACAGCTGGCTGCAGCCAGGCTGGAAGAAGTCTTCGAAATGATCAAAAGTTGCTCATACCCGAACAACAAGGCCAAACACCTGGTGGGCATGGCCAGGGTGCTGGTTGATGAATTTGATAATCAGATTCCGAAAGATATAGACAGCCTGCAAAAATTACCCGGTGTCGGCCGGAAATCCGCCAATGTGATTGCTGCTGTTATTCATAAAATGCCGGTCATGCCCGTGGATACACATGTCTTCAGGGTATCAGCAAGGATCGGGTTGACCCGGGGGGCAAAAACACCATTGCAGGCAGAGAATCAACTGTATGAAGTTTTTCCTGGTGATCTGATCCCGCACGCCCATCACTGGCTGATCCAGCACGGAAGATATGTCTGCCAGGCCAGGAAACCGAAATGTACTGCTTGTGGACTGCAGGAGGTTTGCAGTTACCATCAAAATAAAGCTCCGGAGAGTATAACTTAAAGCGGATTTTACCGTTTAAAAATTATTGTGGAGATACGCTTAGTTTTGTGGCATCTCAATAGATCTGTACATGAAAAAAATTTTACTATTCATTGCACTGCTGTTGATCATGATCATCCCCGCCTCCTATAAGGCAAAGCGGATGGATTACAGGGAAGCCCGGTACAAGAATGTTTGCAAGGACCTGAAAGGGGATGTATTACTGTATTTTATCTTTATTGACAGCAAGTATACAGCACCGTGGACCGAATTTGATATTCAATCAACCATCGATTCGTTGAGGGCAGCCATCACCTGGCTTCACAGTCAGGCCAGGAGCCATAAAATCCTGCTGAATATCAGGGCTGATTTTTATATAGGTCCGGAATTCACCACCATCACAAGGAACCTGCCTGAGCCTACCGTCCTTGAATCAGTCACCAACCCGAATATGCGAAAGGCAAAAGAAAACCTGAACCGTTGGTCTGATGCTGTATCAAAAATTGCCGGAGCCAGTGTGACAATCCATGAAAAAGACGGCATACCCGCGATCAAACCTCCCAAAAACAAAGAAAGGCTGGTCGCCTTCTTGAGGGACGAGAACAAAGTTGAAAGCGTGGCATTGTTCTTCCTGGTAAACAATTATTTCAAAGCAGATATATCCACTCCGGTGAACATGTTTGATACTGAAGATGTGGAATTTGCGATCGTGAGTTATAAATACCCCTCGGAGATTGTCCACAATTTTCTCCATCTTTATGGTGCTGCAGACATGCATAAATCAGTCTACCGCAGACAGGAACGCAAAATCAGCATGCTGGCTGAGATGTATCCAAACGATGTCATGCAGGACCCGTACGGAAAAGCCATCAATAAACTTGAATTAAGCGATTATACTCAGTATCTTATAGGCTGGAGTGATGAACTTGATCCTGAACTTGAGACGCTCATGACAGACAAAATGCTTAATTTCTAGATGCAAACCATCTACCTGGATTATAATGCAACCACCCCTCTCGATCCAGCGGTTGTTGAATCGATGAAACCTGCACTATCTCATTTATTCGGAAATCCATCCTCTTCACATTTACTTGGAATCGAAGCCAGGAAACGGGTGGAAGATGCCAGGTTGCAGGTTGCCGGACTCCTTCACTGCCAGCCGGAGGAAATTGTCTTTACGAGTGGCGGAACAGAATCAAATAACCATGCTATCAAAGGCATCGCATTTGCCAGCACCCAAAGTGGCAAGCATATTATCACATCAACCATTGAACATCCGGCCACCCTCGAAGTTTGCAGATACCTGCAGCAACAGGGTTACGAGATCTCATATGTCGATGTGGACTCCAGGGGTATCATCGACCTTGATGAGCTCGAATCCGCCCTACGGGAGGATACCATACTGATCACTGTAATGCATGCCAATAATGAAATCGGATCTATCCAGCCCATATCTGAGATCAGCCAGCTGGCCCGGAAACACAAAATTCCTTTCCATACCGATGCAGCACAGAGTGCCGGAAAGATACCTGTCGATGTACAGCAGCTTGGGGTAGACCTTCTCTCTCTGGCCGGACATAAAATCTACGGTCCCAAAGGTATAGGTGCATTGTATATCAGGAGCGGGCTGACCATTGAAAAATTGATTCATGGGGCAGACCACGAACGGAATCGAAGGGCGGGTACAGAGAATGTACCACAGATCATCGGACTGGGGAAAGCATGCGAAATTGCGGAAAGGGACCTGGATATCAACCGTCAGACCATGCAGATGACCAGGGATGCCCTTTTTGATTCGATCCGTGAATCCATTCCTGACATTCAGTGGAACGGCGATCCGGAAAACTGTTTGCCGAATACCCTGAGCCTGACTTTCCCAGGTGTGGATGCACAATTGATCCTCTCAGGCATGGAGGGGGTTGCCGCTTCAGCAGGAGCAGCCTGTCATGCCGAGCATACTGATATCTCCCATGTGCTGAGTGCCATTGGATTAACTGCGGAACAGTCCATTGGAACCATAAGATTTTCAACAGGGAAAAATACCACCCTGGAAGAGATCCGTGCCGCATCCAGGATAATCATTGATACCGCGGCACCATTGATGACCGGGTCCCGCTCCAGATCCGGGACCGCCGGGGATGCTACCCGTGTAAAATTAACCCAATTCACCCATGGATTGGGTTGTGCCTGCAAAATGAGGCCACAGGACCTGGAGCAGATCCTTCATAAGATCCCCTTGTCTGATCACCCGGATATCCTGGTTGATGCAAGGAATTCGGATGACGCAACGGTATGGAAAATGGACGACCGGACGGCATGGGTCCAGAGTGTGGATTTTTTTACGCCCGTCGTGGATGATCCTTTCACATTTGGTGCCATAGCTGCGGCAAATGCACTGAGTGATATTTATGCCATGGGGGCCACTCCACTTTTCGGACTCAATATTGTGGCGTTCCCTGTAAAGAGACTGGCCCTGACAGTGCTCGAAGAGATCCTCCAGGGCGCCTTATCCATTGCAGAAAAGGCGGGGATATATATACTTGGCGGGCATACCATAGAGGATAACGAACTCAAGTATGGTATGGTCGTGAACGGAAGATGCCATCCGGACAGGATCCTGCTTAATTCGGGTGCCCAACCGGGAGATTCCCTCATCCTGACCAAACCCATTGGAACAGGCATCATGACCACTGCCCTGAAGAGAGGTCTGCTGGCCGTTGATCATTACCGGGTCCTGGTCGAAGTAATGACCGGCCTGAATGATCATCTGGCCAAACTTAATGCAAGGTTTCAGATAAATGCCTGCACGGATGTCACCGGTTTTGGACTCCTGGGCCACCTTCTTGAAATGGTCCGGGCCAGCAAAGTAAGTGCCGAACTAAAGGCAGAGCAGGTTCCTCTAATTAACGGTGTGAGGGAATACCTCCAGGCCGGAACGGTACCAGGCGGCACCCTTCAAAACCTGGCTTATACGGGGCCGTACCTTCAATGGAAGGAAGGAACAGCAGAAAACATAAAAACCATCCTGGCTGATGCACAGACCAGTGGTGGATTGCTGATATCCTCTCCTCATGATAAAGCCGGAAGCCTGCTGGATGAGATCAGGAAAGGCGGAGCCACAGAAGCGACAATCATTGGCAGGGTATTTCCAGCATCTGATTTCCCGATAACAATCACCTGAAATTATGCATCCGGACTACTTTTATCAGCCTGTTGATCAATCCCGCAACAAGTTTGAGTCAACAGTTCCAATTTGCTCATTATTAATATTTTACAAGAACTTACGAACAGCATTTCATTTTGTTTTAAAAAAAAAAGTGTTATTTTTACTAAACCATTACCATCAACATTTCGTAGGAGTATCCAAAAACAACCGCCCTATGTCAAAAAAATTAATTTCACTGGTGCCTATTCAGTTGACTGCTATATTGATAATCGCAGTTTTCATGGCAGGATGTGGATCTGAAAAAAGAAAAACCGGGTCGGATGAGCTTTCACTAAGTGAATCCGAAATGGATGCCGGAATACTGGAAGATATTAACAGTGCAAAGCAGATTTTTTACTCCCTGCCCTCTCCTCTCGAAACTGCTATGTTGATAAAAAATGCCGGGGCATCCTATAATGAAGATTTATTGAATCCGGTTGATAATACATCCAATTATACTACCAATAAAAGCATGGCCCTGAATCTTGGTATTTATAGTACAGATCTGTCTTTTGCCAGCCTGTTTGATCAGACACAGACCTCTATTCAGTATATGAATGCCGCAAAGCGGATGGCAGATGGACTGGGCATCCTTGATGCCATTGACAACAATACCATTGAAATGCTTGAGGAGAACATCAACAACAGGGACAGGATCATGGACATAATCTCTGAGACTTTTATGAATTCCAGTTCCTTTCTCACAGAGAACGAAAGGCCGGCACTTGCCTCTATTGTGCTGGTTGGCGGATGGGTGGAAGGCCTGTATATTGCCTCGAACCTGGTGGGTGAAGGAAGCATTGAGGGGAATAAGCTGGTGGAAAGAATCGTTGACCAGAAGCTTTCCTTTGATATTGTAATGCACCTACTGGAAGATAACAAGGATAACATGGATGTAGCTGAAATATTGACCGACATCGGGGATCTCAAAGTGACGTTTGATAAGATCATCATCACTACCACCAGTATTCAGGCAATTCCTGATGAAGAATCAAATGTCACAGTCCTGAAGTCCGAATCCAAGATAAAAATTACGCCCGAAATATTCCAGGAACTGCAGGAGAAGATAAATGTCTTAAGATCTAACTTCATTTCATAAAAAATACCGCTGTATGAAAAAGATTTTTCATTTCACTGTTGCAATTGCATTATTGACTTTACTACCACTGTCTGTAAATGCACAGTGCAAAGGATTCGCAAAAAAAATCTGTAAAGTTGAGCTTACACCATATATCCACGATGGGAATTATCATGCAGCCATCCTTACCGTTGGAGAAGAAGCTGAATTATACAAGACCTTTTACTCGGATACGGATTACAGGATCGCAGTTTGCGGTTCCGTTAACCTGCCTGATATTGAATTCAGGGTCATCGATTCGGACCGCAATGTACTTTACTCCAACGAGGATAAGGAATATGCGATGACCTGGGATTTCCGGCTGGAAGCGAGCCAGCAATTAAAGATCTTTGTAAAGGTACCAACAGCTGAAGGATTGCCTGAGGATATAGCGAGCGGTTGTGTTGCTATCATGTTTGGATTCCTTGATAAATAACTACACGAATCATAACACTTTGAAAAGCCGTCTCAGAGCAAACTGAGGCGGCTTTTACATTGGTATATGGACAACATGATAATCCGTTTTATTTTTTTTTCAAGGATATCAGGCAAGGAGTCCATATTTTGTGCATGTACAAAATTCAATGACGCCCTGATATCCTTGTATAAAACCTAGCCTGGATTATAATTTTGACCTGAGGAACTTACCGGTGTAGGAAGTGGGGTGTTTGCTGAGGTCTTCCGGGGTACCTTCAAAAATGATCTCCCCTCCCTCCTCCCCTCCTTCGGGTCCAAGATCAATGATCCAGTCTGCTGATTTGATCACCTCAAGATTGTGTTCAATGATGACCAGGCTATGGCCCTTGCTGATCAATTCCTGGAATGCATCGAGCAACTTCCGGATATCATGGAAATGAAGTCCTGTGGTAGGTTCATCGAAGAGAAAGAGCAGGTTTCTGCCACTGTTTTCCCTCGATAAGAAAGAGGCGAGTTTAACGCGCTGGCTCTCGCCACCACTAAGGGTACTTGAGGATTGTCCCAGCTTAATGTAACCAAGGCCGACATCAGCAAGGGGCTTTAGCCTTTCACAGATCCTTTTCCCAAGGTGACTGCCTGCTTCGGAAAAAAATTCAATCGCCTCATCTACCGTGCATTCCAGCAGATCATAAATATTCTTCCCGCGATACCGTACATCCAGTATTTCATCTTTGAAGCGTTTTCCGTGGCAACTATCGCAGATCAGGTGCACATCGGCCATAAATTGCATCTCCACCTTGATGATCCCTTCTCCCTGACATTCCTCGCATCTGCCCCCATCAATATTGAATGAGAAATGGGATGCCTTGAATCCCTGCACAACAGCTGCCTGCTGATCAGCATACAACCTTCTGATCTCATCAAATGCTTTCAGATAGGTAACCGGATTGGACCGCGATGATTTTCCTATGGGATGCTGGTCCACCATCTCTATCCCATCCAGCATTTGAATATCCCCCCGTACCAGGTCATGTTCCCCTGGTTTCTCTCCATGACCATGGAACTTCTTGAGAAGTGCCGGATAGAGAATGCTGCTGACCAGGGATGACTTACCTGATCCACTAACGCCGGTGACAACCGCCATGATATTCAGCGGGAACTTGACATCAATGCCCTTCAGATTGTTTTCCCTGGCCCCGAGCAATTCAATATAATTATGCCATTTCCTGCGCCTTTCAGATACCTTGATAAGTTCCTCGCCGGTCAGGTATCTGGCTGTCAGACTTTGGTGTTTTGAATCCAGCTTGTCCGGATCTCCCTGGAACACAACCTCGCCCCCAAGTCTTCCAGCCATGGGTCCCATATCAATGATATGTGCCGATGACCTGATGATATCTTCGTCATGCTCGACAACCAGCACAGTATTCCCCAGTTTTTCAAGATTCTTCAATACCCCGATGAGCAGGTGCGTATCCCTGGGATGCAGCCCGATACTTGGTTCGTCAAGGATATACATGGATCCCACCAGGCTGCTGCCGAGGGAAGTAGCCAGGTTGATCCGTTGGGATTCACCCCCTGACAGGGTGGATGAGAGCCGGTTCAGGGTAAGGTATCCCAGGCCAACCTGCACCAGGTATCCGAGCCGGTTATGAATCTCTTTCAGGATCCTTCCGGCAATTTCTGTTTCATGCCTGGTAAGACGGATATTCCTGAAGAATTCATACAGCTCTGTGACCGGCATGATTACCAGATCCTGGATCGGTCGTTTGTTCACTTTTACATACGAAGCTTCCTTTTTCAGCCTGGTACCCTGGCAGGCCGGACAGGTGGTCTTTCCCCTGTACCTGGAAAGCATGACACGGTACTGGATCTTATATTTTTTCTCCTCAAGATGCCTGAAAAATGCATCCAATCCCTTGAAATACCTGTTACCGGTCCATAACAGACGTTTTTGATCAGGGGTTAACTGATAGAATGGTTTATGTATGGGAAAGTCAAATTTAGCAGCCTGCAGGACCAGTTTCTCCTTCCATTTACTCATTTTTTCGCCCTTCCAGCATACAATGGCATCCTCATAGATGGAAAGACTCTTGTTGGGAATAACCAGGTCTTCGTCAATCCCGATAATTTTGCCATACCCTTCACATAGGTGACATGCACCAACCGGGTTGTTAAAACTGAACATGTGAACATCCGGTTCATCGAATTTCATCCCATCCATCTCAAAGGAATCCGAAAATACACAAACCCTGTCATCCTGCATGAGCTGCAGATGACATTCACCCTTTCCAAGACTGAAGGCAGTCTGAACGGAATCTGCGTACCTTGCAAGTGAATCTTCATCCATCTGGACTTTGATCCGGTCGATGACGACCGGGATCTGGCTGCCCGACTCCGGAATATCATCCTCTTTCAGCATATCTTCAATCCTTTTGAACCCGTCCTCTAGCTGCAGCCTGGTGATTCCTTGTTTCAGCAATAATTCCATCTGTTCCCGCACATCCCTTTCTGCTATGAACAGATATGGGGAAAGGATGATCAGCTCTGAACCAGGACCAGTTTCTGCCATGAAATTCACTACATCGGTCACAGCATGTTTCTTCACCCTCCGGCCACTGATGGGAGAATACGTCTTCCCTATCCTGGCATATAAAAGCTTCAGGTAATCATAGATCTCAGTGGAAGTCCCGACGGTTGACCTGGGATTCCGTGTATTGACTTTCTGTTCAATGGCAATGGCAGGCGGTATGCCGTTGATCATATCCACATCAGGCTTATCAATCCTGCCCAGGAATTGCCTTGCGTATGAGGAAAGGCTCTCAACATAACGGCGCTGACCTTCAGCATATAGCGTATCAAATGCAAGAGAGGATTTACCTGAACCTGATAATCCTGTGATCACAATGAATTTATTACGCGGGATCCTCAGATCAATGTTTTTCAGGTTATGCACCCTGGCCCCTTTGATTTCGATAAATTTATCAGCCGATTCTGCAGAAACTGGCATGAAAATTGTAATTAATTAACAGGTTGTTTAACATCTTTTAACTGTTTTCAAAAGTAATATTTTTTGTATTATTGATATTTTTGTTTTATTTGCAGAATCAAACGCTTTCTCATTAGCCAACCCAAAAAAGGAGGACTGCCTATAGCTCAAAATCTACCCTGACTGAATCAAAATAGGAGGTAGTTTTGAAATTACAACAACTTTCAGATCAAGATCTGGTAAAGCGGTTTATACATGGTGATCAAACCAGCATTGAGGTCCTGATTAATAGGCACAAGAACAAGGTTTTCACGTACATTATACTCATTGTCAAAAATCAGTCACTGGCTGAGGACATTTTCCAGGATACCTTTATCAAGGTCATTAAATCCTTAAAAGAGGGGAAATACAAGGACAATGGGAAATTTGTATCGTGGGTAATCAGGATCGCCCATAATCTGACCATTGATCATTTCAGGAAGGAAAAACAGATCAATACTTATTCGAATGAGGATTATGAGGCGGACATCTTTAACTCAAAAAAACTTGCCGAAAGTACAGTCGAAGATATCATGGTTGAAAGCCAGATCATTAAGGAGGTCAGGCTGCTCATCGATGAACTTCCTGAGGACCAGAAGCAGGTGATCCTGTTGAGGCATTATGGTGGACTGAGTTTCAAGGAGATAGCCGAACAGACCGATGTGAGTATCAATACGGCCCTTGGACGTATGAGGTATGCATTGATCAATCTGAGAAAGCTTATCGAACAAAAAAATCTCAGTTTGACAAAAATTTAATATCTAACAATACATACTATTTTTCATATTTCACCGTTTGGTATGTATGATCACAAATTTAACTGCCTATGGTGAATGTCTCTACCCTTGTTTACGTACTGGAAAATATTGAGGGTAAAGAGGAAGAGTTAACCAATCTGGAGGAATTACTTGGAGAGGAAGAAGCTTATGTGAAGAAGATATTTGACAAACTTGATGATTCAAATTTGCAGGTAAGTCCAGGATTGGTGGAACACATCCTGAAAACAACCAGTACTATTTAGGAATTCTGAACTGTATTAAGAGTGAGCCGTTTTAGTTCAAACTAAGACGGCTTTCTTTTTTGTAAGGGTATTACAGCGCAGCTACATATTCCGCAAAGCGAAACAGGTCAGGCTGCTTTTGTAATACCCTTACAAAAAACAAAAACATCTGAGATTCTCACTGGATTATAACAAGCCCTAAATCCTTATTTTCAAGGTTATTAAATGAGGAGCCTTCTTTTGTGCTTGCTCAAAAGCCAGCGACGATTGAATAACCTTGAAAACTGCGGCTTCAGGATTTGTTTTGATACAGGAGGCTGATCATATGGCAGGCCATGATCCCGGCCGTTTCTGTCCGGTAAATTGCCTCACCCAGGTTGATCTCCCGGTAAGCATTTTGTATGGCAGCTTCTATTTCTCCAGAGGTAAAATCCCCTTCCGGTCCGATCATGATTATCCAGCTTTGATCTTTATGCGGTGCTGCCATGATTCGCTGGTCGCCGGTAGTGTTACAATGTGCTATCAGTTTGATATCTGCGGTGGAACGGCTCAGGAAATCATTCAAAGAAACTTCCCTGTTCAGTCCGGGCAATAAGGCACGTCCGGATTGTTTCATGGCCGCAATCAGTATTTTCTGTGAGCGTTCATGCCTGATCCGGTTTCGTTCAGACCGGGCACAGATGACCGGGGTTATCTCATCCACACCAATCTCGGTTGCTTTTTCTAAAAACCATTCAAAACGTTCTGTACTTTTAGGAGGGGCCATGGCGATATGCAGATAATAATCCCTGCGCAGAAATTCTTTTGTGACATTGTTTATCGTGACCCGGCAGGCCTTTGGATCTGCAGCCGTTATGGTCCCGGAATAATAATTTCCTTTGCCATCCACCATCTCCAGTGTATCGCCCCCGTCCATACGCAGTACCTTTACGATGTGCCGGGATTCCTCTTCGCCGAGGATGGCCTGATTTTGATCGATCTGGCTGGTATAAAAGACAGGCATGTAATTTGAATGTTGTTTATTCAATCGGTGATTCCTCACCCTCCTCCATCCTCCTGACAAACATGGCCTTCTTTCTCGGATCTGATACTACATACAAATACGGCACCTCATCCCGCGGTGTTTTCATTCTCCGCTGGCTGGTCTTTACCTCATCGATGGCAGTATTGAAGTCTCTGTTGCTGGACAACACACTCATTACCCCCCTGACATAACCAAAATAATACCAGTTCCTGCGGTCAAGTTCGAGGTAAATGTCCACCATATCCCCGTTGCGCCGTTTTGTGAATTCCATGTACCCATCCAGCTGCTTGTTGATCTGGTCCCCGTTGATGCTTGCCAGGGAGATTTTACCGGCTGACCTGTAGGATCGGGATTCCTGGTGCCAGACCAATTTTACTTTGGCAAAAAAGAGGGTATGCGTCAGTTCCGGGACCGATGACTGGTATTCTCCGTAAAGTCCCAGTTCTGTCTGATATTTCTCTGTCCTGTCCCTGCCGATCAGTTCCGAGAGGTTTTTTACATAATCCGGGGACGCCAGATCTACAGCCTCAAGGGTTGGCATACCGTCGATCT
>LJUP01000108.1 GCA_001303955.1 Bacteroides sp. SM23_62
AATACTTCACAGAAAATGAATGGGAAAGCGGATAACCTATCAGTCCCAGGCGTTTCATCCCTTTTGTTTCTTGGACATGCCTTCAAACAGGAAGATGAGCAGGAACCCTGACAGTGCCAGCAGCACGGCCCAGAGTATCTGCGAATCTGCGCCAGTCTCCGAAATGAAGCGGCCCGGAAGGACATTGTCCTGCAGCAGCGGCCGCATCTCTCCGTGGGAATCGATATAGGTTTCAACGGTGATCTTCCAGGGCCAGATCTTGTTCAATGACCCGATCATGAATCCGGCCAGAACGGCAATGGTCAGGTGGTGAAATTTTTGCAGCAGCCATGAGAGCAGGTGCGAAAAGGCGATGATCCCGGTCAGGGCGCCAATCATCAAAGCGGCAATAATGCTGATCTTTCCTTCATTCAGGGCATTCAGGATAAACTGGTATTTGCCCAGCAGTAGGAGGATGAAACTACCCGATATACCCGGAAGGATCATGGCACAGATGGCCAGTGCACCGGACAGGAAAATGAACCAATAAGCTTCAGAAGTTTCAGCCGGGGTAATGCTGGTAATGAGCCATGCAATGGCGATCCCGGCCAGCAGGCTGATGACTGTCCCAGTGTTCCATTTCCCGATGGCACGTGCCACGAAAATGGCAGAACCGATGATCAGCCCAAAGAAGAAAGACCAGATCAGGATGGGATGGTTTAACAGCAGGTATTCAAGAATTCTTGCCAGGGTCAGGACCGATATCAGGATCCCCCCTACTACCGACCCCAGGAAATTGCCGTTAACCGCCTTCCAGAATGCCGGCAGACCCTGCTTCCAGAGGGTGCTTATGGTCCCGAAATTAATGTTCCTAATGGAGTGGACAAGCTCCTCGTAAATGCCGGTGATAAATGCAATGGTCCCGCCTGAAACCCCCGGTACAACATCTGCTGCGCCCATTCCCATGCCTTTGAGGATGAGTACGCCAAAATCACTTAATCGTCTTGTAATCATAGTTTCTTATCGTGAAAAGACTCGGGCAGGAAACTGAAAAATGTATCGCCCCGGAGTCCCAGTCTCAGACTCTCGAGGGCCACAACTTCATGGGGAGCAATGTTGCCCAGGTTAACATTCGCACCCAGCAACTGGATGAACCATACCTGCTGGTTTTTGTTGGGTGCCTCCCACAACACATTCTCCACTGCGATTTGCCTGATAATCTCATCGATCAGACCGGTATTGGCAGAACCGTCTTTCTGGTAGATCCCGATGGTTCCACTTTCCCTTGCCTCTGCAATGACCTTCCAGGACCCTTCGGCAAGTTCAGCTTTCATCATGGTGACCCATTTCTCATCGGGGATCTCCACTCCGGCAACCTTTGATCCGACTTCTGAAATAACGGTCAACTGCCCGGCCAGTTTCCGGATATACGCCAGTTTCTCATCATGCGGAATGGCCATGGATCCATCGGATATCTCGGCAAACTCGACCTTGTACCTGTCAAGCATCTTGCGGAAGTCATCGAACCTGTCCCGCACCACGAATAATTCAAATAATGTGCCTCCAAAATATGGCTTCAGGCCAGCCTCCTTATAAAGGCTAATCTTTTCTTCCAGTCCATTGGATATCAGGGCGGTTCCAAAACCAAATTTGACAAGGTCGGTATAGGCTGCACTGGAACTGATAAAGTTCTCAGCTTCCCTGATGCTCAAGCCTTTGTCCATCATCATGGTCAGTCCCGATTCCCTTGGCTGCTGGGTTCTATCGGGGATGTAAGGTAATGCTTGGTTCATGCTGTATGGTTTGGTGCTAGTTTCGTTTTCCGGATTTTTGCGGCGGGATATACTTTTCCATCAGGTTTTTATAGAGGGGGTCTTCCAGTAGATCGGGACTGATCTTTTCGACAGATCTGTACTCGGTATATTCCAGTTTCAATCCCTTCTCAAAAAACTTCAATGCCTGTTCAGGTTTATGGATGATATAATGGTACCCGGCCAGGTGGAAATTGATGATGGAAATATCAAAAGTATAACTATAGGCATCTTTCAGCACACTGATGGCCTTTCCGGTCTCCCCCTGTATGAAATATAGGTGGGCCAGGTTCAGCCAGGCTTCATCATCATAAGGGTCGAGTTCCGTGGTTCTTGCATATGCTTTGATCGCGTCAGTATGAGATCCCAGATGTGCATGGACATTGCCCAGTGTGAACCAGAAATCCGGATTTTCTTCATCCTTGGAGATGGCCTTGCTTACATAATACAATGCATCTTTATACAGTTTCAGGAAGAGGTAACACACGGCAATGCCGTACCAGCCTTCTGCATACGAAGGATCAATCTCGGTGGATTTTCGGTACCACTCAATGGCCTCCTGGTAGTTCTCAAGTTTTTCCAGGGATTCACCCAGGTAGCAATGTGCCAGCACATTTTCCGGCTCCAGCAGGATGCATTCCTTATAGGTTTCAACAGCCTCCTTGTAAGCCCCGAGGTTGGCCTGGGCATTGGCCTTGTTAAAGATGGCCGAGGAGTACTGATCATTGATTGCGATGGCAAAGTCATAACACTCTACAGCCTTTTTGAAGTTCTCCTTCTTGAAGTATAGGAGTCCCAGGTTATACCATACATTCTCCGAGAAGGGCTCATGATCCAGGAAAATCTCATAGTATTTGATACTCCTGTCGAAATCATGCAACCTGTCATAACAATAGGCAAGATCGTACAGGATATTCAGTTTTTTCGGATTTCTTTCATAGGCTTTTTCAAGGTAGCCTAAGGCGATCTTATACTGGTTTATGTACTCAAATGACAGGGCAATATCGTACAGGATATCCTCCAGGTTTTCATAGCTCAGATCAACTGCTTTTTCGAATGCTGCCTCAGCCTCTTTGACTTTCCCGAGCTGATTCAGGATCATTCCTTTCAGCATGTAAATCTCATTATTGGATTCTTCGATCATTTCGAGAGCGTTGACCATCTCCAGGGCTTTCACTGATTCTCCCTTTTCTGCGTAGACCTGGGCCTCTTTGATCAGCAAAGTTGTCGACCCGGGATGCTGGTTGATCCCGTACCTGACCGCATCTATGGCTTTGATGAAATGGTTTGTATCCAGGTAGTGATCAATGATCCTTTCAAATTCATGTACATCGAAGAAATAAGCTTCCATCTGGTTCAACATATTCTCGAACCGGCCAAGAATATCCTGCAAATCACCATCTTCCTGAAAATAATCCTTTTCCTTATCCATCCTGCTAAGTCTGTTTACGGGTTCAAAATTAGCAATATTTACGGTATAATTATATATTGTCCAAAACAGCCATGACCTGGGTTGATATCGTCTCCACCTCTTTTTCAAAGGTTTGTTCCAGATCCAGTTTCAGGCTCTTCAGTTCGTTCAATAACCCGGGATGATGGGGTATCTGGTCATCCAGGATCTCAAGGGTTTCCTGCATGACCTTGATCTGATCTTTTATCTGCCTGGCATGGCGCTGGTTACCAATATCATTTTTGAATGCGGTCAGGGAAGCAAAAACGGTCATATAGGATTCATTGAACCGGTAGAGGCTCATTGCTGCGTCCCGCCCGTACCTGGAGACCAGCACTTTCCACAGGGAAAGATCGGGGTCATACGATCGGGTATTCCACATATAATCAGCCGCAGTAGCGATCCTTATCCTCATCAGCTCAGTATCGAGAGGACTGTTTATTAAGATTTTGCCGGCCGGGACTCCGGGCATGGAATGACCGGTAAATTTAACCTGGTAGGGTTCGAATACATTCAGTGTGCGTAATTTAAGGGATAGGTTCATACTCAGGCTGGTATCACTTAAAATATCAGGCAAGGCATTGAGGCTGTTGTCCAATAATACGAGTTTCCTGTCCATGAGTCCACTGTACCTGAATAAATCAGCTTCATCGATTGACTGGCTCTGCTGCGACGGACCCGACCAGAGGATGGAGATATGATCCGGTAATTTATCGGCCAGTTCCCTGAGATACTGTTCACCCTGTCCCCTGCTCTGGTCCACCAGTTCATTCGCATACCAGGGCGGGAGGAATTCCAGTTTCACCGACCTTCCAGTCCCGGGCGATTCAATCATTAACCGGATCAGTTCAAGGTGTGCCTGCTGCAGGTTGATATACGTCTTTCTGTCCCATTCAGCATAGAGGGTAAAGTTAAGGGGGTGTCCCCCCTCGTAGGGAAGGTGATCATTGGTACACAATACCAGTGTTGAGGCTCCGGCCTCAAGTCCCGCAACAAACCGCTCCCGGAGTTTCGACAAACTGGACGGGCTGCTGTGCATCCACCGGTTCTTTAATCCCGGATCAATTGAATCAAGCCTGGTTGACCGGGGCAGAAAAGCATAGGGATTGACCATCTGAGCCAATTCTATCATGCCATGTTTACCGGCTTCCCGGCCAATTTCAGACAAGCCATTGAGGTAAGCTGTCCCGTTCCGGTCCCACATACTCCTGGACCGGTAATAATCCAGGTATCCACGGTTCATTTTCATCATCAGCATATCGTATATGCTGCCCTCGTATGCCAGATTGTCTGATGACGCAGATACTGCGGAGATCAGGAATGAACGCTGGGGGATATCCGGATAATCCGTGATGCTGGACTGATGATAGATAAAGAGGCTGTCATCGAGCAATTGTGCCACTGTTACGGCAGCATAGAAATCGCCCTCCGCATCAGAGCCGACCAGGTGCACAAGGTTGGGAGCCAGTGAATCCGGCTGGATGATATAGCCCTGTTCCCGTCCCTGTATAGCTGCCAGGTAGCGGCCGACTCCCCGCCGTTCTGATTCATGGTTATTCTTTCCCAGGTTAAAAACAAGTCCCCCGTCTTCAATGACCTGATCTGCCAGGCTGGAGGTTATGAAAACCCTTGATTTATGCTCCCTTCCATAATGCCTCTCAAACAGGGTATCCAATCTTGTTTTCAGCAACCGTGCTGCCGCATATGTCTGGCGCGATGCATGCTGCGGTATAAGGATAACAGGATAGGGAAGGCTGTCCGTCCCGGGATAATGATAGGTCAGGGGAGCCAGTCCGATGGCTTTCTTGGGAGCGGGAACCAGCATGTTGATTGCCGTAAATGCCGTATCAAAAAAACGACCTGACTTTTCAAGGGAAGTGAAATTACGCCTGGAATACCTGAAATCCACATCATCAATCCACATGGTGCCGGTACCCTTTAATCCGAAAAAGATCTTGACAAATTTTGCCTCATCAGGGACATCCCCTTCGGTGAGGTAGTCATTGGTGGTTCGTCCCATGACCCTGGACCAGCCCAGGCTGTCGATGTTCCAGAAACCTGCAAATGGCAAGGCCTTGAAGGATTGGTCGATATTGGCATTCCGCTTGGAATTATAGGTTTTCCCGCTGATCAAGAGCCTGTTCTTATCATAATAAAGTACCCGGATATCAATGGCATCATCGATCCGGGTCCCACGTCTTTCCTGGTAAGAATGTATATCCCCGAGCCGGATCCAGAAGGTAAACTCATAGTTACCCGGGATGATCCGGATGAAATCGCTGATGATTCCTTCCCCCTGGCCTATGGTCTCGTCAGCACTTTCCCTTTGGATCTTAACGGCATATACGCCCGAATGGACTTCTGCCGGGCCATGCTCGGGACCGTCTCCCCGCGCCACCCAGTCAACATTGCTTCCAACCCATTTCCAGCCGGTAATATTATTGGAAACCGTGTTGCTATCAATATTGATGATCCTTCCCTGTTCAAAGGAGGGATTTTTTACAAGGTTCCCCCTGTTTGCCTGGATCATCCTCTGTCTCAGCGGAATGGATGTTGGATCCAGGCTTGACCAGCCAGCGGTGGAAGGCAGGTTGTTGTCATCTTCAACACAGCGGCTGAATGAAAACAGCATGACTATAATGATAGTTATCAGGTATGTTTTCCTGCTGGTGGTTTGTCCTCGCATCATCCTTAAGTCTTGCTGTAAAAATAACGGATTTCCGGTCAAATACAAAGCCGCTGATCTGGAAGCGGCAGGCCTTTTACTCAAATACGAATCCGATCCGGAAGGCAATGCGGTTATATTGCTTATTCAGGTTCAGGACTTCATCATTCCAATCCTGGGTAATCACTGACTTCAGGCTCTGAAAACGGTATACCAGGGATATTGAAAGGGAATTATGCCCGTTGAGGCGAATGAAGGTGCCAAGTCCCGCTGCATACATACACCCTCCGTTATTGTTCGTACTCACACCCCAGGTTTCGGGGGGATCCTCTACAGGTATGGAATACCCAATGCTCCCCCTGACGAAAGGTGATAATACATTCCTGCCAAAATGGTAGGACATGTCTGCAAACAGGGGAACCACGGCCTGCTCATAGAACTCGATACCAATGCCAAGTCCCTGGTAGAACCGGCTGTTTATTTTATACCCATTGACCATCTGGGCACTGAAAATGGCATTCTTTTCATTGTTCCCGGTGCCGATCAAAACGCCCATATCCGTCCGGTTAAAGTATCCGCTGGAAGGAACATGCACGCGGTTGCTTCCCAAATTCACCGTTTCTCTTTCAATGTGGTCTACATCCCCGGTATTGAAGATCATGGTATTCCAGCACAGTGTCTGAAGCATGATCAGGTTCTCATCGGGATGGTGCTGCAGGATCCCCCGGTATATTTCCCCACTGTTCATGTATACCGCATCCACTTCCTGTTTCTGTGCGGCCAGATCAGGCAGACAGGAAACACAGAAAAATAGTATAACCAGCAAAAAATGGGATTGCCCGGGTTGCTTCAACCGTTTCATGATTTCAGTCCTTTTTAGATTCAGTGTACAATTCATAGATGTCAGGCAGCCACAATTGGTTGCGTCATTTATCTGATTGGGCCGGAACGCAACCTCCGGCATGGATGCTGCATCTACTATATAAATCAAATCCGACAACCATGAAACAAAACAAAATTCAAACCTGCCTGGTATTCACCTCAATGCTGACCATTCTGTTCCTGGGAAGTTGCCAGGACAAGCTCCTGCAGACATACGAGGTGAACAACCCGGTATACATGTCATACGAAGCACTGCGTTCAGCCGTCAAGGATACTGCACCGGAGGAAATCAGCCAGCCGGGCAAGATCTACCTGTATGGCGATTATATCCTGGTAAATGAGGTCAGGGAAGGCATCCATGTGGTCAATAATACCGATCCTTCCAATCCGGAGGTGATCAGTTTCATCAAGATCCCGGGTAACATTGACATGGCCATTAAGCATAACATATTGTATGCAGATTCATATGTTGACCTGGTAGCCATTGATATTTCCGACCTTAATGACATCAGGGAAGTAGCCAGGTTTGAAGATCTGTTTTCATGGTCCCTTCCGCCTTACGAGGCAGGGACCCGGGTGGGCATGGTGGATGAGGCCGAAGGAGTTGTTATTGACTGGAAGGTGGAAGAGGTGACCGAGGAACTGGACTGGGAGGACCAGGGACTCATGTACCCGACCCGGATGTGGGAATCAACGATGCGCATGGATATGGTATCCTTTGCCAGTGCCAATAGCACCGGAGGAGGATCGGTTACAGGTACGGGGGGCTCCATGGCAAGGTTCATTATTTATGAGGATATACTGTATGTCATTGACCAGTCAAACCTGCACATGTTTGATATAAACAATGAACTGAACCCGATATCAGCAGGCAGCACACAGATAGGCTGGAACATCGAGACTGTTTTTATTGCCAGGGAACACCTTTTCATCGGCTCCATGACAGGCATGTACATATACAGCCTGTACGATCCTGTAAATCCTGACTATGTCTCCACCTACTGGCATGTCACAAGCTGTGACCCTGTGGTGGTAGAGGGAAATTATGCCTATATCACGCTGCGGACCGGGAATATCTGCGAGACCGATGTAAACCAGCTGGAGATCGTGGATATTCATAAACTGGCAAGTCCCATCAAGATCAAATCTTATCCCATGCACAATCCGCATGGACTGGGAATTGACCAGGGTATTCTGTTTATCTGTGACGGGGATGCCGGGTTGAAGGTTTACGATGCGAGTGATCCACTGAACCTGAATGCGAACCAGCTTGCTCATTTTACAGAGATCAATACATTTGACGTAATACCCATTGAAACGCATCTGATCATGATCGGCGAGGATGGATTGTACCAGTATGACTATTCTGATGTAAAGGATATAAACCTGCTGAGTATGATCCCGATTGTCGCTGATTAGGATTGGTTCACCCTAGGCAGGTGGAAAGGAGGTCTGTCACGGATAGATCTCCTTTTTTGCTGCCTTCAGGGTATTCAGCAAGAGGGAGACACGCGTCATGGGTCCCACCCCGCCTGGTACAGGTGTGATATAACTGCATTTGGTGGCAACCGCATCGAAATCCACATCCCCCATCAACTTGAATCCGGATTTTGTTTTATCTGATTTAACCCGGGTGGTGCCCACATCAATCACCACTGCATCCTGCGGTACCATGTCCTCTGTCAGGAATCCCGGTTGCCCCATGGCCGCAATGATGATATCTGCCTGCAGGGTCATTTCCTTGATGTTCTTTGTGCGGCTGTGACAGACGGTAACGGTGGCATTGCCCGGTTCCCTTTTCTGCGCCATCAGGGCGGCAATGGGCTTTCCGACAATATTGCTCCGGCCGATCACCACGCAGTGTTTCCCGCTGGTAGGTATGTTGTATCGTTTGATCAATTCGATGATGCCGGCAGGCGTGGCAGACTGAAAACAGGGCAGGCCGATCAGCAGACGGCCTGCATTCACAGGATGGAACCCGTCAACGTCCTTGGAAGGATCGATGGATTCGATAACCTTTGCTTCAGAAATGTGGGACGGAAGCGGCAGCTGTACAATGAAGCCATCAATCCCGGTATCCCTGTTCAACCCGGCAACCTTGTCCAGGAGTTCGGCTTCGGAAGCATCCTCCCCGAACCTGATCAGGGTGGATTCGAATCCCACCTGTTCGCAATCCTTTACCTTGAAGTTCACATAGGTTTCACTGGCAGGGTCATTGCCGACAAGAATGGCAGCCAGATGGGGTCTTTTCCCCCCCCTGGTAATGATATCTTCCACTTCACCGGCAATTTCAAGCTTGATCTGCCCAGCAGTTTCTTTACCGTCGATTAAAATCATAATAGTATATTGGTTTAATGGTTATTGAAGCCTGGGTACTTATCGCCCGGGACCGGGCATTCCGCCCTGCATGCCTCCCATCACCCTCGACAGGTTCTTCCCGCCTGACATCATTTTCATCATTTTCCTGGTTTCACCGAATTGTTTTATCAGCCGGTTCACTTCCTGTATGGTCGTTCCGCTGCCAAAAGCGATCCGCTTCCGGCGGCTCCCGTTCAGGATATTGGGATTCGACCGTTCCTCGGGAGTCATGGAATGGATGATGGCTTCTATCCCCTTGAAGGCATCATCATCCATATCCAGGTTCTTCAGGGCCTTGCCGACACCGGGGATCATGCCGGCCAGGTCTTTCAGATTACCCATCTTCTTAACCTGCTGTATCTGCGACAGGAAATCATCAAAATTGAACTGGTTCTTGGCTATCTTTTTCTGCAGCTTCCTGGCTTCGGCTTCATCAAATTGCTCCTGGGCCTTTTCTACGAGTGATACGATGTCACCCATGCCGAGGATCCTGTCAGCCATCCGTGCCGGATGGAATACATCGAGGGAATCCGGTTTTTCGCCGGCACTGACAAATTTGATCGGCTTATTCACGACAGAGCGGATCGAAAGGGCAGCCCCGCCCCTGGTGTCACCATCAAGCTTGGTGAGGACGACCCCGTTGAAATCAAGCCTTTCATTGAATTCCCTGGCCGTGTTCACGGCATCCTGTCCCGTCATGGAATCCACAACAAACAGGATCTCCTGGGGAGATACTGCTTTTTTTACGGATTCAATTTCGGTCATCATCTGTTCATCAATGGCCAGTCGTCCGGCTGTATCGATGATAACCACATTTTTGCCCTGCTGTTTGGCATGTTTGACACCGGCCTTCGCGATCTTGACAGGATCCATGTTACCGTCTTCTGTATAAACCGGTACCTCCACCTGCTCCCCCAGCACCCTGAGCTGATCAATCGCGGCGGGTCGGTATACGTCACCCGCGATCATCAGGGGGTTCATCCCTTTTTTGTTTTTCAGGTGACTGGCCAGCTTTGCACAAAATGTCGTCTTCCCCGATCCCTGGAGTCCCGCGATCAGGATAACAGCCGGACTGCCTTTCAGGTTAATATCCTCCATCTCCCCGCCCATCAGCCTGGCCAGCTCATCATGGACGATCTTGACCATCATTTCACCCGGTTTCACGCTGCTCAGGATCTTCTCACCCAGCGCTTTTTCCTTGACCGTATCAGTAAAAGTCTTGGCGATCTTGAAATGAACATCCGCATCAAGCAGGGCCCTGCGGACATCTTTCAGTGTTTCTGCCACATTGATTTCAGTGATCCTTCCCTGCCCCTTCAGCAGTTTAAAGGACCCGTCCAACCTGTCTGATAAACTCTCGAACATATAATGTTTCTCCTATTACATTCTTTCCGGCATCTCAATGCCCAACAACTGCATGCCGGTAGCTATGGTACGCACAACAACCCCTGACAACAGGAGCCGGAACCTTCGGCTGCCCTCGCTTTCTGCATTCACGATGGAATAATCATGGTAGAACTGGTTGAATTCCTTGGCCAGTTCATAACAATAATTTGCGATCACGGCAGGATTCAGATCATGCCCTGCATCACTGACGACCTCCGGGAAAAAGTATATCCTTTTGATCAGGTCAGTCTCTTTCGGATTCGGATCCAGGATTTGCACAATACCCGGTTCCAGGCCGTTTTCCGCCGCCTTTTTGAGGACAGACCTGATCCTTGCATGGGTGTACTGGATAAACGGACCTGTATTGCCGTTGAAGTCCACCGATTCAACCGGATCAAAGGTCATGTTCTTCCTTGGATCAACCTTCAGTATAAAATATTTCAGTGCGCCCAGGCCGATCGTGGTAAATATATCGTTTTTTTCATCTTCCGAGTACCCATCCAGTTTGCCCAGTTCGGCAGACATGCTGCGGGCAGTTTCAGTCATCTCATCCATCAGGTCATCGGCATCCACCACGGTGCCTTCCCTTGATTTCATCTTGCCACCGGGAAGCTCAACCATGCCGTACGACAGGTGGACCAGCCGTTCAGCCCAGGCATAGCCCAATTTCTTCAGTATCAGTGCCAGGACCTGGAAGTGATAATCCTGTTCATTCCCGACAACATACACATGGGTGTCAAAATTAAATTCAGCAAACCGCTGGTGTGCCGTTCCAAGGTCCTGTGTCATATAGACCGAGGTTCCATCCGAACGAAGGAGCAGTTTCTGGTCAAGACCTTCGTCGGTAAGGTCAGCCCAGACAGAACCATCTTCCTTCTTATACAGGATCCCTTTTTCGAGTCCCACTGTCACAATGGACTTTCCCAGGGTATAGGTATCCGACTCGTAATATATCCTGTCAAAAGAAACACCCAGCCTGTCGTATGTGCGATCAAATCCCTCGTAAACCCAGCCATTCATCTGTTTCCAGAGGGCTGTGACGGAAGGATCCCTGGCCTCCCATTGCCGCAGCATTTCCTGGGCTTCCCGGATAAGGGGAGCCTCTCTCTGGGCCTGTTCCAAGGGCATACCCTTCCCGGCGAGCTCCTTTACCTGTGACTTATATTCCTTGTCAAACCTCACATAATAATCCCCCACCAGATGGTCCCCTTTCATACCGGCAGTTTCAGGCGTTTCACCCTGTCCCCATTTCTGCCAGGCCAGCATGGATTTACAGATATGTATGCCACGGTCATTTACCAAATTGACTTTCTGTACCTTACATCCGTTTGCTTCCAGTATGCTTGAAATAGAGTAGCCTATGAGATTGTTGCGGATATGGCCCAGGTGCAATGGCTTGTTGGTATTGGGAGAGGAGTATTCCACCACATATACGGGTGCATTTTCAGGGACTCCTCTTTTTCCATGGTCCCCATCAGCTTCAATATCAAGCAGTTTCTGCAGCCAGAATGAACGGCTGACGGTCAGGTTCAGAAATCCCTTGATGACATTATAGCCTTCTATCTCTGTACATGTATCCACCAGGGCGGCACCGATCTCTTCTCCGCTCTCCTCGGGTGACTTCCCGGTGATCCTTAGCAATGGAAAAACAACGAGCGTCAGATCACCTTCAAATTCCTTCCTTGTTTTCTGGATCTGCAGGGAATCAATGTCCAGATCCACGTCATAGGTAACCCTGGTATACCTTTGAACGGCTTGCAATATGATCTGATAAATATCCATCGTGCAAAGATAATAACTTTGCTTTTCCCCCGGCTATTTATAATTTTAGGTGCCGGAGATTGAAAGATACAAACATTTTATAGCCCCAATGATTTCATTTTGTATCCCGACATATAATTATGATGTTTCAAGTCTTGTCATTGAACTGGACAGGCAGGCCTCCTTACAGGACTTTCCTTATGAAATAATCCTCATTGATGATTTTTCAGAGGAATGTAAGGAAGAAAATAGCAAACTGATAAAAATCACTTCGGTACAATACATTGAACTGGATCAAAACATTGGCAGGGCCAGGGTCAGGAATCTTTTCCTGAATTATGCGAGATTCGGTTACCTGCTATTCCTTGATTGTGATTCGGAGATCATTTCAGATGATTTTGTCAAGGGATATTATGCAGAAGCAATTGAAAACAGCAAGGTGGTATGCGGGGGAAGGGTCTACCCGGAAAGTCCCGGATCAAAAAATAAGAAGCTGCACTGGAAATATGGTGTTTTCAGGGAGAGTATGCCGGCAGACATAAGAAGCACCCATCCGAACAAATCCTTTATGACCAACAATTTTTTGGTAAGAAAGGAAATTCTCAATACCATAAAATTCGACGAGAGGATCACACAGTACGGGCATGAGGATACCCTGTTTGGATACTATTTATTGAAGCACAGCATCCGGATAAAACACATTGATAATCCGGTACTTCATGGCTTCCTGGAGGACAATTCAAGCTTTGTCGACAAGACTGAATCCGGGATTATTAATTTGATCAGGATTTTAAATTACCTCGATGATGTGGCCGGTTTTATGGAGGGTGTAAGGATCCTGCAATTTTATAAGGGCATTCAATCAAAAGGCTTGCTACTCATAGCAAAACCCCTGTTCTATTTAATATGTCCCCAGGTCAAATTTCTGCTGACTTCAGGTTTTGCCAACCTGGCTTTATTCGATATCTACAAATTTGGGTTTCTGACCCTCAGCTTTCCCAGAGTGCAGCCGGGAGGACTGGATGCTGATCCGGCAAAAATGGATGATTAGCGAAACAGAGCTTTGCGCTGCTCAATCTGGTTTATCAAGTTTTTCAGGTTCCTGGTCCCGTATCAGGACCGAAAAAATGAACAAGATTACGGCCGCAGCTGCAAATACGACCATGAGTGAAACGAACATCTTCTTGATGATGTCTTCAAGGGATATGATCTCCCAGATACCCAGCAAGGCAATGATGGTGAAAACGAGCACCAGGATGATCATAAAATAGGAGATGATCTTTTTTACGGACGTGTTCATGATTGATTGGTTTGGTTTTTTAATTGATGGTACGCAGGTATAAAGATAAATCATATATGCTATTTAACTCAATCCTCCTGCCACTTTTTTCAAGGGTCCATTTCGGAGATCCTCCTGCCATATCCACAAGAACGTGAATGCCGGTTTCTTTTTTTTCCACCACCCTGAAACCATTGCGCTCGAGGGCTTTTTTAGTCCACACCCTCAGGCCATCGGGTCCGGGTGAGAGCGATATATCCTTTCCCGGTACCCGTTTGATTGCAAATTCTCCTGTCTGCGGATCCATCTCGATTTCGGTACCGGAATCTGTCTGCCTGAGCGCCTCACTGAGCCTGCCTGAAAGCACCAGGTCCTCGGGCGCACCCTCCAGCATCTGCTGCTTATGGATCAGCCAGATCTTGTCCGACTGCTGCAGGGCTATCTGCAGATCATGGGTGGAGTAGATGACTGTTTTTCCATGGTCCAGTGCCAGGTTGCCGAGCAGGTCTATGATCTCGTACCGGTGTGACAGATCCAGGAAAGCCGTAGGTTCATCCAGCATGATGATCTGTGTATCCTGTGCAAGGGTCCTGGCGATCATGGCCCGTTGCCTTTCACCGTCACTCAGCTCATCCAGGTCACGGTCTCTCAATGCCTGAAGGCTGGTAAGTTCAATGGCACGTTCGATCACCGCGCGGTCGGATGAAGAGAGTTTCCCCAGCCAGTTTGTATGGGGATACCTGCCCAGTGCCACGAGGCTTTCAACGCTGAGTCCGGGTACCCTCACCACCTCGGTGGAGACATACCCCATGATCCTGGCCAGTTCTTTTCTGGAATAGGCTGCCAGTTTTCTGCCAAGAATGTGTATCTCCCCCTGCAGCCCATTCATCAGTCCCGCGACAGTCCTCAGCAGGGTACTCTTACCGCTTCCGTTACGCCCCATGACAGCGATCAGTTCCCCGCTGTAGGCCGTTGTACTGACAGGTCCCGCCAGGGATTTTTCCCCACCTTCTCCCTTCCTGAATCCAATCTCCAGGTTTACCAGGTCAATAATATGTTCCCTCCTGTCATTCATATATCAGCTTATCCTGGCAAAGCGCCTGTTTCGGACAATGATCCAGGCAACCACCGGAATGCCCAGCAGGGCGGTCACGGAATTTATCGGCAGGACTTTATCCGAGCCCGGAAGCTGCGAGATCATGTCGCTTATGAGCAATCCTGTAGCCCCCAGCAGCATGACCGCGGGTATCAATGCCCGGTGATCCGCTGTCTTCCAGACCAGGCGGCCGATGTGGGGCACGGCAATGCCGATAAAGCCAATGGGACCACAGAAGGCAGTGATCGTACCCGCCAGTATGCTGGTACTGATGAACAGCAGTATCCTTCCGGTGGCTACACCAACTCCCATGGTACGGGCATAATTTTCCCCGAGCAACAGGGTATTGAGTATTTTTACACATACCAGTGAGAGCAACACACCCGCGGACAGGGTCCCGGCCAGCAAGGGCAATTGTCCACGGGTTACATTGCCAAGGCTCCCCAGGGTCCACACGATAAATGTCTTCAACAATGCCTCATGGGTAAAGTACTGGAGGATGCTCACGATGGCAATGGTTATGCTGCCAAACAATATCCCCAGGATCAGTATGGTCATGATGTCCCTGATCCGGATGGAAACAAGCAAAAGGAGCAGCATCACTGCTCCGGAGCCGATCCAGGCTGCGGCAATAACCCCCCAGGTGCGGATGTGGTATTCCCTGCCCGGCAGGACAATGACCGCCCCCATCACCAGCAGGGCAACGCCCAGGCTTGCACCGGAGCTGATCCCCAGGACAGATTCCGGAATATGGTCTGCATCTGCAATCCTGCCAGCGAGAGGGATATTCCAGCAAAAACAGCGGTCATGGCGCGGGGAAACCTGAAATCCCAGAGGATGGCCTGCCATTCCGGTTGCCGGGATTCACCACTGAAAATGATGGTTAACAGGTCCCCTATGGCAATCCGCACAGAACCAATAAACATATCCGCTAAAAAACATACCAGAAGAAGCAGGGTAAATCCGGTAAAGAGAATGGTGTTTCTGGATCGGGGTTTAGTCATGCTGCCCCCAGGTCCTCAACCAGCTTTGCGAGTTTTCCAAGGTCGGAGCGTATCTTGTTGAAATGTGCGCGCAATTTTTTACGGTCTTCTTTCCCTTCAGGATGATTTGTCCTGGCAATCAACTCATTACGAAGTTTGATTACTTCCCTTATCACCTTGTCCACCTCACCGTCCTTTTCCGGATGATAATTCTTATAGGTGAAGCATTCATTGATCAGATCATAGGTAATATAATTGATATCGTCTTTTAACTCCTTGATGCTCGCCATAATCGACAGGATTTTATCTGACTGTAAAGATAAAAAAAAACAAAACGCTTTATTCCAACCGGGTGTAATACTCAAGCTCATGATCGGGAAGGACCTCCGGGTGGAAGATACAGATCAGGTCCGCCAGGATCAGGTGGGGAGCCATCACGCCTGATTCCCAGAAATCGTTACCACCTGCAGGATTGATCCGGGCATTGTTGTTGAAGACCCGGCCCGTGGTTACTGGGTTGAAACGGTTCAGGCGGACATCGGTCTGGCCGATATCAGCGAGGGACCCGGCAGCACCGCAATTGATCCAGATATCGGCTGTGGAAGCCCGGGCATAGATGGCTTCGAGGTCAATGGGAACAGCCTCCCTGCTGTCCAGTTCCTCCCAGAGGTAAGTCCCCCCAGCATCCCTGATATAGGCGGCGGCGAAAGACCTGCCCCCGGGGATATACCAGGTATCCTTCCAGGGAAGGCCGGTCATTACAGAAGGTTTTTCATCGATATCACTGATCATATCTTTATACTGTTCGTAGGTGGATGAAACAGACCTGAATATGCTGTCTGCTATTTTGTCCATGGCAAAAAAGGACGCCACGAACCTGATCCATTCTGTCTTCCCCAGTGGCTGATCCTCCAGGTAATCCCCGTTCAGGATAACCGGAATACCCAGGCTTTCCAGACGGCTCACCATGCCGCTCACTTCGGAGGTGATCCCATAAGCCATGACGAGATCAGGGCGAAGGGAAAGGATCAGCTCATAATTCAGGGTCTGATCCGCACCAACATCCCTCACCTCACCCATTTTCAGCCTGGAGCGCAAGGTGGGATTGGTAATATAATCACTGCCTGATATGCCAACTATGACATCGGATTTTCCCAGTGCATCCATCATGGCCACATGGGTTGTGGACATACATATTACCCGTTTGACCGGTATGGTGATCACGGGATGATGCTGCAATGAATCAGGTATCCTGGATGGCTCATCTGTCAGGATATACTGCAGGTGGACTGTCCTAGATCCCTGCCAGGGATTGATCACGTGCAGTATCCTGAAACCATTGGCCTGTTCAATCCGGAATCCGCTGGCATATTGCGGTTTCCCTCCCGATATCTGGGATGAGCCGGTGTCTTCAGTACCCCTGTAGCAGGCGTGGAAACAGGCCATGATCAACAGACAGGCCAGCACAGACAGGCATTGATCATATCTGTATGGCTGGTTCACCGGGCAATGATAAACCGCTGATTGTAGACGATCTGATCCTTCCTGATGCGAAGGATGTATACCCCGGGATCCAGCTGGCTCACGTCCAGTGTGTGCGTGCCGGTTTGCGTGGAAATGGACTGCAACACCAGTGTGCCAGCCATATGAAATACCGAGATCTCAGCATGCCCGCTTCCGGGAAGATTGTTCTGGACATGCAATAGCTGGCGGGCGGGATTTGGATAGATCCTGGGCCGGGGTTCTTTTAAAGGGGCTGTTCCTGCTGCGGCCAAGGGATCATATCCATCCAGGGTCATGGTCCCGGTACCTGCCGGATCAAGCCAGTGCTTCAGCTGCTTGGCGGGGGCATCGTAATAATCCCACGCATAATCAAATTTGGTAAAATAATCATTGACGGGATTAACGCAATTGGCGGCCCCTCCGGTGAGGGTACCCACAACAAGCAGATCCTGGTCGAACAGGGGACCGCCTGATGATCCCCCCTCTGTCGTTGCCAGGTCCCACTCCAGGATCCTCCAGTGGGAATATTTGACCAGCTCCGGAAGATAATTATCGTCATGGTAACTGGTTTCGGGGGGATCATAGTCCTTCGATATTTTTTTGACATCCCCCCGTGGATGATGTATGGCTATGGTATAATTGGCAGGAGATTTGCTCCGGTTCCAGCCTGCATAATAAGCCATGAAGGAATCAGGGGGTGTGACACTCAGTTCAAGCAGGGCAAAGTCGAGGCTGTCTGCATCGCGCGGGTTCTCAGAGGTATCTCCGGTAGACACAAGGGTGGCCCCTGCTATGCTGAACTGATCACTGCCATCCGGACCGTCACAGGATGGACTCTCATAATTGAAATAAAAAACAGTTGGCTGGTAATCACCGGTCTCTCGATTGAAGACACAATGGGCCGCAGTGTAGATATAGGGTTTCCCGTCCTCATTGGTATTGTTTACCAGCACGCCGGTACATAACTCAGCATTGATCATCCTCACGACAGATCTTTTCAGTCCCTGAAAGTACTCCCCCTGAGGACAGTTGATATCTATATTACAGGAATCGGCCCGGCCAAAATAAGCATCAGACAAGGATTTATCCTGGAATACAGGGAGGTAGGCATAACGGACCGTGCCTACCTGAAGTTCTCCGTATACAAGCAGTTCCATGGGCATCTCCAGCTGTATGATCAGTTCGTCACCGGGCAGATAGCTCACAGGGAGCATGGCTGAGGATTTGTTATTCGCATGGGTATAGGCACCGAGAACCTTTTTCTTCATCGGATCATACAGAAAGAGCCTGGCACCTTCTTCCAGGAAATACCGGTTAAAAACAATCCCCAGGGCCATGGCCCCTTTCCCCCGGATTCCGAGTCTCCAGATCCTGGTACCATCAGGCATCCATGACCAGGTTCCATCCTGTTCCGGGTTCAGTGATACAGGGATTTCCCTGGCAATGCGTCGGTTTTTCAAACCCCTTATGGCATCCGCCTGGTCTTCCAGTAAAAGTTCGTCCACCCTGGCATCATCCAGGTTGATCCACTGGATTGATGATTTCAGGTTTCCTGCAGCAGCGATCGGTTTTCCCCCGCGGCTTAATTGTGCAAAAGCGCCCTGGTGGATTGTGAACGCAATAAAGGAAACCATACAATGCAAAAACAGCTTCATTGCCAACCTGGAAAATTTTATCTCAATGAAATACTGGACGGTTAAGATACCTGCTTTGTTGCCTTTCATGATCCTATCAAACTTGTAAATATACTGATCCGTTGAGATTTTACATATTTAAACATTATTTTTATAACCGGAAGCCAACATTTAGCATGACCATGGACAAAAACGCTGCCGGCATCAGGATCAGGGAATTGCGGGAAGCACTCCGGCACCATAACTACCGGTACTATATATTATCCCAACCGGAGATCAGTGATTTCGAATATGATCTCATGATGCATGAGCTGCAGGCACTGGAGCAGGAATTTCCTGAATTCGGAGATGTCAACAGTCCGAGCCAGCAGGTGGGCAGTGACCTGAACCGGGAATTCGTCCAGGTGGCCCATAAATACCCCATGCTTTCCCTTTCAAACACATATTCCGAAGAGGAGGTCCTCGAATTTGATGCACGGGTAAGGAAAATGATCGGGGATGATTTTGAATATGTCGCCGAGCTGAAATATGATGGAGTGGCCATCGGCCTCAGCTATGAAAAGGGCAGGCTCATGCAGGCCGTGACGCGCGGAGACGGGGTAAAGGGGGATGTGGTCACGGACAATGTACGGACCATCAGAAGCATTCCGTTGGTGCTCAGGGGAGAAAATCACCCCGAGGCATTTGAGATCCGCGGTGAGATCTTCATGACCCATGAAGGATTCCTCCGCCTGAATGAGCTAAGGAAGGCAGCCGGAGAAGATGTCTTCGCCAATCCCAGAAATGCCACAGCCGGTACACTCAAGTTACAGAACTCATCGCTTGTCGCCAAAAGACCGCTGGATTGCTGCCTGTATCACCTGCTCGGTGAGGACCTCCCCTATTCCTCACATTATGAAAATCTTACAGCAGCCCGCGAATGGGGATTCAAGATCCCGGAGTATATACGCAAGTTCGAAAACACAGGGGATTTATTCGCCTATATCAGGGACTGGGAGGAAAGGAGAAAAGGGCTGCCTTTTGGTATTGACGGGATCGTGATCAAGGTCAACCGGTATGACCAGCAGGAACAGCTCGGTTTCACGGCCAAGTCCCCCAGGTGGGCCATCGCCTATAAATTCAAGGCGGAACAGGCTGAGACAAGATTATTAAGTGTTGATTTCCAG
>LJUP01000401.1 GCA_001303955.1 Bacteroides sp. SM23_62
GATCCAGCACATTGTCCCCGATCTTTTCACCATTCAGAAAGGCCTCGTAATAGCCTGGAGCAGCGATGTAGAACATTGCATAACTGATTTCTGCTGCATCCGGGATCCTGAAAACCTTGCGGAACAGTGGCATCGCCGCACCGGGGTCATAGTCATATGTCAGCCACTCCGCCTGCCAGTCCCCTGGATACACCAGCGGCACTACAAAACGAACTGTTTCACTCCAAGCCGACGGCCGTTTTTGATTGTCCCATACCCTGACTGCGGTAAAGTATTGGCGACCGCATTCAAGGGCTGGACCAACATACCTGAACTGAATGGAATTGGTCGTTTCCATTTTTTTGGAATCCCATATGTTTCCATCGCCTTTTTCCACTCTGGCCGGATCATCGGATACAATGACCTGACATGCCCGCTGGGCAAATCCACCGGGGACCGCATCGATCTTCCAGGAGAATACCGGATCATTGCTGATATTGCTGATGAAGACTACATCAAGATCACTTACCCTGTAGCCGGTTGGATCACAGGATGTCACTGCCATCATTACCAAGGCTATGATAGCCAGAAGGGCCGAATACCTGTTAAGTTCACACATTTCAGGAACTGGATTTTTGTATGTATTATATGGAAAGAAGGCAGATGGTTGCACTGCCATGAAAACGCGCTGAAAGGGGTATCAGTTTCATATAGTTTCCCCACATCAGGTCCGGATAATCCCAGAGATCATTAATAATCAGTGTATTGCCACCTCCAGTCTGATCGAACCTGCAGGCCTGTGTTCCTGCACCATGTACCGTAATGTTTTTCCCATCCGCGGTATACAGGCTGAATGAATAAATATTCTCTTTAAGGGACCGTGCCATGTTTGAATACTTTAATTGTTTGGTCGGTCCGAAATAGTAGAACCCTTTTGTATCATGGATCCATTCATGACCGGGTTTTTCCCGGTAGGTCATCGGTGGACTGAATCTCAGATCTGCCTTGCCTGCAGGATATCCCAGGTCCGTTTCAGGATAAGCCGTAAAGTAGGCTGCCCTGTCCCACGAAAGCTCCCTGAATGAATCCCCCACTACAAAATAAATGCCCGCTTCCTGTACGAGTTTTCCTTCCGGCAGGCCCTGCCATTTGTAATCCACCTGAATGGTACCATAACCATCGATCCTGAATACAAAGGAAACATCCATACTGTCATACCTCCCACGGGTGCAGACAGTGGCTATTCCGTCTTTCATCTCATGGCTTACGGACATACACTTCCAGTTTTGGGCGAGGTCAATGATGGATTCGACCGAACCACCCAGCCGTTTCCCCGGAATTTTCAGGTTTATATAGGGACCGGATTGAAGGAGTACCTCCTCCCCTGCTACCAGGTCCCTGATAAGGCCATTGGCTTTGTCTATGAAAAGGCTGAAATGCTCACCCCTGATGCTGATCCCCTCATCTTCATCCCCGACCGTAAGCCGGCCTTTTTGTAAGGCAGTAGTGGCTGGCTCCCGCTCGCCAAGCCGGAGGTTGTATTCATCCACCAGTGTACTGTTCCCGAGATAGAAGGCGAGAGGACCTGCCCTTATAGGACCAGGTAATCTTTAATTCATTGAAATTGGTATGGTCAAAACGGTTATGTACGGGCACATGAAGCTCCTCGCCTGGTTCGGGATCCCGGATGCTTTTTACCAGTATCCTTGCCGGCGAATAGGCTTTTTTGGTCCCCCAGAACTCGGGTTTTTTCCGGCGCCAGGTATCAATGATCCCCCATTCCCCGTAACCGACACAGGGACCTTCAAAATCCAGGACACCTTCCTTCCACCCCCACCAATCGCGGAATCCGTCCAGGGTATCGGGCAGCATGAATGTTTCATCTATCATACACCAGATCGCACCTCCGAGTCCACCGTCAGCCTCGAACAAATTGGTCCACATACTGTCCAGGCTTTGTCCCCAGAAATTACGGACATTGGGATCAGCACGCAGGGTTGGCTTATTATAACAGGCTACATGGGCCCATTCATCAAAAAGCGCAGGCATAGTGGCATATTCAAATCCCCTGGTATAAATTCCATATTGTTCCCTGTCGCCCCTCCAGCTGGGGTAATGAATACTGAGTATGTCATAGATCCCGAGGCTGTCCGGGACCCGGCCAGGGTATGAATAGATGACGGGACGCGTCAGGTCAGTACCTTTGATCCATTGATATGACCTTAAAAAATTAATTCCGAATTGATTCTCATTCCCGATTGACCAGATGATCACGGAAGGATGGTTGCGATGGTTATCCACCATTTCCTCAAGCTGGGAAAGGTAGCGGCCGGTAAAACGGGGATCATCCTGGCTTGTACCTGTCCCACTGTAGTTGTCTGAACGATGGGTATGCACAAAACAAACGGCCGTTTCATCCTCCACATAGAGACCGTACTGATCGCAGTACCGCAGGAAACTCTCCGATGGCGGATAATGTGATGTACGGATGAAATTCATATTGGCTTCCTTGGCCAGGAGTACATCTTCCCTGTCCAGTTCAGGGGTGGTCATCCGTCCCAGTAAAGGATGGATATCATGCCGGTTTGCCCCCCGGAGCTTTACCGGCCTGCCGTTCACCAATAAACTGTTGCCCACTACGGCCACTTTCCTGAAGCCCACTTTATCAGTCCGGCTCAGCAGCGTTTCATCTCCGTCTGACAGGGTGGTTACGAGGGTATAAAGATGGGGATGTTCGGCATCCCATTTAAGCGGATCCTCCACATCCAGGGAGATCTGTCCCTCCTGCGGTATATTTTCCCGGACTGATTCTGCCATTGATCTTTGATCGGCATCAAACAACTCCAAACTCACATTCGCATCTGATGCATTGCTCAGGGCATAGAATACCTTTAGTTCAGCATCCCGGCAGGCCCCATCAAGCTCCGTTTCGAAATAGAATTTACTGAAATGCAGTCCTGGTAAGGCCCCCAGTTCCACATCCCGCAAAATTCCTCCGATCTGGTGTTTGGCATACCCACTGGCATAGGAGATATCGTCAATCCTGTCGACGATCTCCACGGTAAGGAGGGCCTTCTCCCCGGGGATGATATGATCGCTTATATCACAATCCCATTTTGTAAACCCTCCATAATGCTCCCTTATGAACTCACCGTTCACCCATACCCTTGCATAACTGTATACCCCATGGAATACCAGGAAAACATGCTTGCCGGTAAAATCCCCGGGTATTGAAAATTCCCTTTTATACACGTATGGCTGGTCATGCCTGATGGAAAATCCCTGCATCTGGCATTCACCAGGGACCTGTATATCAGACCATTGGGCAAAATCTGTTTCATTTTCCCAGAAAGCTTCAGGCGGATCCATCGAGAATTTCCAGGTCCCGTTCAGTGAAATCACGGGCTCCGCAACACCATGTACCTGGAAGAACTGGAAAGCCGGCGAATTTGAGCAGGCCGAAAGTGAAAGCAGAATTGTCATGGCAATCCCCTGTATAAAAACTGTGTGCTTTCTCATAATGCGTTTTCTGTTATCAATGCTTTATAGTACTATACGATTTGAGGTGAGTCTTCAAAGTCCTTGGCCGATATGGGATTAACCTTACCGGTCCCAGCAGGCCTGAAGGTTTCAGGGGCCAGATGGAAGCATCAAATGGCCTGTAGAGATGGTTCACGAAATTGATATCATAGAACTTCTTCCAGTCGATCCCATGAATATCCAGATCCCTGATCCGGTTCGCTGAAAGGTTCGTCACCTCGATGGAGATTTCATTCACCCCTTCCCGGAGGTATTCCGTTATATCCAGCCTGTAGGGATGGGCCACCAGGACTCCGGCCGGCTCCTTGTTTACCCGGATCCTTGCCGATTCACGGACATCCCCCAGGTCAAGGAACCAGTGAACTGCATTTACTTTGGGCACATCGATTTCAATGGTATACCTGGCAGCACCGGCAAAATTATTGACATGTGGCAAATCAAAATCTGTCCAGCTCACAAGCCTTTCGGTCTGAACAGTCTCAGGCAGATATGGTCCGCCTTCAACAAATTCAATTTCCCACGTGCCCTTCAGCTCAATGGTATTTGCGGCTGGTCCCAACCGGGACCATGTCATGCCATCTGTGGTTTCTTGACTGAATACCCTCAGCATCCTCGTTTCTCCCGGCTCCATCTGCAGGTAGATTTCCGGCTTCGCCGCAGGGCCCCTGATTTCTGCCACCCCGGTCCTCCCTGTCATGGGATCCATGAGCAACGCCGACCGGCCCTTTGCGGCCAGTGCCACCCATCCGTCTATCCGCATGGATGAATGATTGGCCATGAAATAGATGGTCTGGTCCTCCAGCTTGCGCCTGGTGAACCGCAATCCTGATCTGATCATGGATTCAGGACTGATCTTTGCCAGGTCCATCAAGGTTTTCAGGTCGTCATCCAGGAAGATCTGTCCCGTCCCTTTTACAACCCTTTTTTCTGAATCAAATGGCATAGCTTCCAGAACCGATTTCAATTCCTCCTTCCTGGATACGTGTTCATGCCATCCCGGCACATTCCACGGCATCTGCCTCCAGAAAAGGATAGTGGCCCCTTCACGGGCAAGGTTGACAAGATGCTTCAGTGTACCTGTGTCCATATAATCGGCAGCAGGTATGAGCAGGATCCCGTAAGTACTTCCGCCCTGGGTCACCAATGTCCCGTCTTTGACTATAGTCCCCTGGATTTGTTTGTCGGAAATATAATCAAAAGTGTATCCCCGGTCCACCATCCATTGGGCAGCTTCACCGCAGGCCGAATTTTTGAGCCACGTGGGATCATGCACACGGAATCGCAATTCCTTTGATCCCCCACCCATCCAGAGGTCGTAAACCGGCCAGTACAATAAAACATCATGATCCGCCTTTCCCTGCTGTAAAACACTCTGGCAGCGTGTGATATAATCATTCAATACCCGAATGTCACGGAATATTGAATTCCTGTAATTGGCCTGGGTTGAGGCATAAAATAGCCATCCTGGCCAGTCGGCATCTTTGGGACTGTAACATAAACCATGATAATAAATGCCATTGATCCCATTCAGGAACAACTGATCTGATTCAGCCTTGATATGTGAAAGCGCCGTGTGAAAATGATTCCTCAGCCATGTGAAGCTTTCGGCCAGGATCAGACCACGGCCTGTCACATGAGCTGCCGATGATGCAAAACGGTTTACCAGAATATCGGGCGTTTCCGGGTTGGACAGATCCGGATCACGCCGGTATCCCGGGATATCGAACTGGTTTGCCCCGAACACTTCTGTTTCCGGTATGGAAGCCGCAGCATACATATCCAGGAGGTTGGCAGGTGACCCGTGCGCCTGCATCCTTAAACCACTGCCTCTTTGTTCACTCCATGCGGCAATCTCCCGGACACATTCAATGAGCACATCTGATAAAGTTTCACGGTAATCGCACATTACGCGTTTTACCTCATCCGGACCTCCCTCTCCTCCTAGGGCATTTGCATGATCTGCCAGGTCATAACCGCGAAGTCTCCTGAAGGAATCCAGAAATTCAGGGCACCAGTTCCCCTCATTTTCAAAGGAGTCATAATAAAAGGCCCTGGGGGATCGCCCGCGTCCCTCTTTAAACCGTTCCGAGAGCCAGCCAAAATGATAGAGTACGGCCGAAAGTGAATAAGGATTCATACAGAGACCTATTCCCCCGGGTCCCGCACGTTTTACCGGTCTGTCCATTCCTGATGGCT
>LJUP01000109.1 GCA_001303955.1 Bacteroides sp. SM23_62
AAAGATGGCTTTTTCATTGGGGAAAAGGACAACTTCCTTTTTTATCCCTTCCCTTCCATTGAGGATCTGGAGGATAAATATTATTACTGGTGGAGGTCAGCCCTGGTCCAGTGTTTTTAAATAAGATTTCTTAAATCACCATAATCTCATTCACAATGAAGAAATATCCCTCGAACCTGAAAAACCGCCGTGATTTCGTGAAACAATCGGGACTCGCGGCCATGGGTCTGATGACCCTGCCTTCCCTCCTCGGATCATTCCGTTTCGCAGCCAGTCCCGATGTACCGCACTTTGGTCCCGCTGCCAACTATACACCCCGTATCAGGACTGCCTTCATCCGGCGTGAAGAAAATTACGGGATGAGGTGGCCCGGGGAAATATACGACGGTGAGGCAGCACGTAAAGCCTATATTGAAAAGATCCAGGTCGCTGCAAAGGAGCTGGGCATACAGGCCGACATATCCAGCAAACCCATTTATTCCCTTGAAGAAGGTGAAAAGTGGATACAGGCAGCGTTTGACGCAAAGACGGATGGTTTGCTGCTGGTCACACTCGACAGGCAGGAGCACACATGGCCGACGGTCGGAAAAGCCATCGGTCATAAATTACCGGTGGTGGTATTCTCACCGCTTGGTTCCTCGTTCACTACCAATACCAGCCTATATAACAAGAAGGAAGGAGCCTTCATCGCCTCTACCGATGATTTCAGGCAGGCCGAGTTCGGGATGAAGATGCTCAAAGCGGGTGCGAAGATCCGTGAAACAAGGTACCTGGTCATCATTGATGGGATTGATGAGGTTTCCGAGATCTCCCTGGAACACTTCGGGACCAGGCTCAGGTTCGTTCCGGCAAGCCATTTCATCGATCAGTATCAAGGCCTGATGGACAGTAAGGAGGCCAGGGAGCTCGCCCGGACCTGCATGAACCATGCCCGCCATATACATGATGTCAGCGAAGAGGATGTGATCAACGGGGCCAGGAGTTATTATGCCGTGACCCGCCTCCTGGAACGGGAAAAGGCCGATGCCGTGACAATGGACTGTCTCGGTGTACTGGGTCCACTCAAGATCAGCCTCCCCTGCCTGGCCTGGTCTAAGCTGAATGATTCCGGCATACCGGCCGCCTGTGAGGGGGACCTCGAAGCCTGCCTCACGCATTGTGTGGTACAGTACCTGTTTGACAAGCCGGCCTTCCAGCAGGATCCAGTGGCCGAAACCGCAAAAGGATGCCTGATCGGTTCACATTGCAGCTGTCCCACAAAACTGGCAGGATTGGATACAGAACCCGAACCATATTCCATCATGCACCACCATGGCAAACGGGATGCTACGCTCAAACCTGAATGGAAGGTGGGACAGGCGGTAACGGTTGCCGATCTGATTCTTCCCGTGAAGCAAAATTCCCTCAGGGAACCCCGGGTTGACTATACCGCAGGCAAACCCATAATGCTGATATCCACCGGTGAGGTAGTGGAACAGAAGTCCATTCCCCCCTCGGGAGGATGCGTGGTGGCCCCCATGGTGAAACTGCACGGGGTGGACAGCTACCTGGACTACCCGGGATTCCACCAGATGTTTTTCTACGGGAATCACAAACAAGAGCTGAAATATTTCAGCCAGCTATTCGGGATCACACCGGAGGTGATCTGATCCGCCTGCCCCGCAATTTCATTATCCTCCATACCTGAATCCATCAGGTTGGCGGGATGATCGCAAGTCCATGCCATGATTTCCAGTAAAACCGTATTTATTATTAATTTAGATATCGCTCTTAATGAATGGTAAATATTGAACCTATAAATACTACTAACCATGAAATCCAGATTAACAAAACTGCTCATTGGCATTGCCATTTTGATGGTATCCGTTTCCTGCCAGGAATCAAAATACCCGGGCCATCCAAGGATCCTGCTTTTTGAAGGGGAAGAGAAAGCGATTCATCAGCAGGTTGAGACAAGCGAAACCTGGGGGAAAATCCACCAGGCCATTATGGATGAATGTGAAAACATCCTTAATCAGGAACCACTCGAAAGAAAAAAAATTGGCAGACGGCTTTTGAGCGTATCGCGTGAGTATCTGCGAAGGGTGTTTTACCTGTCCTATGCCTTCCGGATGACAGGCGACGAACGCTTTTCGGCACATGCCCAACGGCACATGTTAAAGGCTGCGGGCTTCAGCGACTGGAACCCCACACATTTTCTCGATGTTGCTGAAATGACCATGGCCTTGGGGATAGGTTATGACTGGCTGTTTGATGTGTTGCCAGAAGCCTCAAAACAGATCATCAGAGAGGCCATTGTAAATAAAGGTCTAAAGCCTTCCTACAATGAAGATTATAACTGGTTCCTAAGGGCAGAGCATAACTGGAACCAGGTGTGCAACGCAGGCATGACCTTTGGCGCCCTGGCCATACAGGATGATTATCCCGGCCTTGCGGATTCCGTGATAGAACGTGCTTTTGAAAGCATTCCAAAGGCCATGGCTGATTACCAGCCTGATGGTGCCTATCCTGAAGGGTATGGATACTGGGGTTACGGAACATCTTTCAATGTTGTATTTCTCAGTGCGGTTGAAAAAGCACTGGGAAATGACAGGGGACTTTCAGCATCGCCCGGATTTTTGAAAACCGCCGGCTTTCTTCAACACATGCTGGCCCCTTCAAAATTATGCTATAACTGGGGCGATTGCGGGGCAAGGGGGAGCCTCAACCCTGCCATGTTCTGGTTTGCTGCAAGAAATGACGATCCATCCTTGTTATGGTCAGAACGCAGATTTTTAGATACCGATGATTATTCAATATTTGTCCGTGATAAGTTCTTGCCTGCCCTGATGATCTGGGGCAAGGATATCCGGCTGGAAGAGATCGGACCCCCAGTCTCCAGGGTCTGGACGGGACAGGGAAAGAACCCTGTTTGTCTCATGCGCACCTCGTGGACCGATCCCGATGCCATTTATCTGGGTTTCAAAGCCGGTTCGCCTTCGGTAAATCACGGCCATATGGATATCGGTTCCTTTGTTATGGAAGCAGATGGTATCCGGTGGGTTTCCGATTTCGGTTCCCAGAATTATGAATCCCTGGAGTCGAAAGGGATGTCGATCTTCGGAAGGACACAGGATGCACAGCGGTGGACCATATTCAGATTGAATAACTATGCCCATTCAACATTGACCATCAATGATCAGCTACAGCGGGTGGAAGGCTATGCGAAAATAGACAAACACTCGGAAAATGATGATTTCATGTTTGCTGTCTCCGATATCTCTTCGCTTTACAATGGCCAGTTAATAAAGGCTGTCCGGGGAGCAGGCATCAAGGATGGAAAGTTTGCTGTTGTCCGGGATGAGGTTGAAACACCTGACAAACCGGCCATGGTACGCTGGAACCTGGTTACACCGGCCAGGGTACAGCTGGGTGAAAAAGGAGCCATGCTGACCTTGGATGGAAAAACACTGTTCCTCAAGATCAGGGGACCGGACAACATCATAATGAAAACCTGGAGCACGGCACCGACCAATGACTACGATGCTGAAAATCCTGGAATGATCATGGTGGGGTTCGAATGCAAGCTGCCGGCAAATACTGCTGCATCCTTTGAGGTCCTGCTGGTTCCTGGAAAATCGAATGAAGATGCTGAATTCCTGAATATTACGCTGAATGACTGGTAAAAAGTGAACATCATGGAGAGAATAATATATTTTTCATTCCTGCTGGTTTTTGTCTGTTTATCAGGCAGATCTTATTCCCAGGTTTCCAAAGATGACATTGACAAAGCCATTGATTTCTCAGCATTGGAACACCCCTACCTGTATTTCACTGAGAAGGAGAAACCGGCCATTATGGACCGGATCGAGAATGATCCGGAAAGCAATGATATCTTCCGCAGATTGCAGGCAGAAGCTAAAATGTGGCTGGAAATGCCTGTTGACAGGAATATTCCCATCCAGGGCAAAAACACCCGGGCCGGCTGGTCGGAATATGACCGCGATGGCAAGTATGCCAGGTATTACAACAGCAACCGGAACAATGCCTTCAGCCTGGCTTTCCTCTACCAGATGACTGGAGAACAGAAATATGCTGATAAGGCATATGCATTTGCAGACGCCTTCTGCGATCTGACTACCTGGACACAGCGGGCCCATGAATTTCCGATCATATATTCCCGGATCATGCCCTGGAATGTACCGGATGACCAGGTCAATTTCAACTTTGATCATTTCAATGGAGATGCCGGCCGCATGATGGCCGCCGTCTATGACTGGCTATACCCGGCACTCAGCCAGGCACAGCGGGACCGGATCAGGGGTGCCCTGCTGGAAAAAGTGGTTACGCGGGTCAGGGGCGATTACGAATTTCACTGGTGGGCGACCGCATACCGCTGCAACTGGTGCGGTGTATGTAATTCCGGTGTGGGCCTTGCGGGACTGGCACTGCTGACAGAGCATCCCCAGCTCACGGATATCGTGGCAGAATCCTACAACCGGATCAACGATATGCTGAATGAACTGGGGATTGACGGGGGATGGCAGGAAGGAGGTGGTTACTGGAATTATGGGGTACATACATCGGCCTTTTTTGCTGATGCGCTGAAGCGAATGACCAATTCAAAATATAATCTCTTTGAAAATGAGCGGCTCAGAAACAATCCGGTAACTTTCCCGCTGCATATATCACTTCCGGGGAACCGTTCCCTGAATTTTGAGGATTCAGGGGGAGGAAGCTATATCGGAAGTCCCCATTTGATCAATAAACTGGCTGTTGAAACCGATAGCAGGGAAGCGGCCTGGTACCGCAATGAGTTTCTCGGGAATGGCAATGACATTTTTGACATTATCTGGCAACGGCCGCAAACAGATGGGAGTCCCCCAGCCATCCCATCCATCCATTTCCGTACCATAGCCTGGTGGGTGATGCGCAGTGATTTCAAGGACAGAAGCAAGGTACTTGTTGCCGGAAAAGCTGGGAAAAATGATGATCCACATCATGGCCATCTCGACATTGGTCATTTCGTGGTTTACTGGCAGGGAGAATATTTTATCCAGGATATCGGAAGGCGGGGGAGCTATGACGAGAAATATTTTGACGAAGCAAGGTTTGATTATCCCCAGGCATCCAGCACCGGGCATAATGTGCTGTTTGTAAATGGAGAAAAACAGATCTCCGGGAAGTATTATAAACAGCCGTACAATTATGATGTTGGCGGAGATGTTATTGAGTTTATCACCACCGGGGAGCAGGATTATGTGATCATGGACCCGACCAATGCATACCCTAAAAAAGAACTTAAAAAATGGCGCCGGCATGTGCTGCTGGATAAACCTGAAATAACACTGGTGCTTGATGAAGTTCATGCAGATCCGGGCGCCCTGATTGAAGTGCGGTTCCATCCGGGTGTTGATTATACCCTTGTGGAGGATTTTGTATTGCTGGAAGGCTCAGCAGGGAAAATGGCCATGATTCCATTGGTCAACCTGGATTATCAAATCAAGCCAGGGAAACATGCCTCCCAGTTTATCAATGCCACCAGTGACTTTTTCTGGATTGATTACCTTGACACAGAAGTCAGGACAAGGGATGAAGAAACCATTATTGCCACCCTGGTTTTGCCGGTATCTGACGTGGGTGAGGCTCAAGAAATTGTTTCCTCCGGAAAACTGGCCACTGACAGATCAGGAAATCTTTCCGTCTCCTTTAAAAGAGGAGGAGAAGCATTTCTATTCGACTTTATCCGTTCGAAAGAAGGTTTAACCCTGAAAAATAAACAGTAATGCATAAGATTGACCTATTTCTTGCCGTCTGCCCGGTAATCCTTCTCTATGACTGCTAACTGAAAAATCAAGTACCAATAGTAATTGATGAATCCGGGCAACTAGATCCGTGGTCCGTTTTCCAGTAAATATTCTTCTGCTTCTGCATTCCAGAGCCCGTCGTGCTGTTTTACGATCTTATGCAGGTTTGTAAAAATGGGATCCTCCCTGCCTTTTTCAGCAAAGTCCTCGATGGCTGTCAGTGGAAGATTGATATGGGTATAGATGAGTTTCTTGCTTCCCGGGATATCGGGCAGGTTGCAGGTTGCCTGTATCACGGCATTCAGTCCGCCGATATGGGTTACCAGGTACGCGGGACTGATCCGGCCGTCGGTCATCATCCGGATGGCGCGGCGGATATCATCGGTATTTCCGGCATTGGTAGCAACAATATGGGTTGCGTTATAGTGAACATTGTAAAAATTGAGCTCCGCCCTGAATTGTGTATCCGCAGGTCCCGCAAAAAAGTTCAGGCAGCCATCCGTGGCCAGCAATGCATCCGCCTGTTCGACGACGGACTTTACAGGGGCAAAAACGAGAATATCATCGTAACCCTTCTGATCACCGGTCAGTGACCTCAGGTATGCCTCCGGGTCTTCATGATCTGTGGTATTGACATAATGCAGTTCTATTCCCTGGCCGGCCGCCTCCTCCCTGGTGATCAGTCCCGCAATATAATCCAGCCGTTTCCGGTCGATATCCGTCACGACCAGCAGGGATGGCCTCCTGTCGGTGTGTATGATAAAATCTATGGCTGCCGTTCCCATGGGGCCCGCAGCGCCAAGCATCGCCATTTTGCCACCTTCCCTGATACCCATTTCATGTACATAGGACCCGAAACGGGTATGATAGTGGGCCTCGAAGGTTCCGGCCACGCAGGAATAGGGCTCTGCCAGGGAACTCATGAAATAGGAATCAGCCTCGAAGGGGATGATACAATCCTGCTGCAGGTAAACCTCCGGAATGATCACATGAGTGGCATCTCCACCGAAATAAGGGAAAGAATAGCCGGCCGCTTCCAGGGTCAGTTCCCCGAGTGCGGGCTGTACCGTGAATTTATCCCCCGGCTTGAATTTATGCTTCCATTTTTCCCCTACCTCCAGGATCCTCCCGGCAAATTCATGTCCGACTATGGTCGGGTTGCCGGCCACGTCGTTGGGCACCCTTTTGTGATCGGCGCCCTGCTTGGCTGCCTTGTATGATGACATGCAGAGGCTGTCTGATACAACTTCGGCCAGGATTTCGTCATCCTTCATGGCAGGCAATTCAAACTCCTCAAGCCTGAGGTCTTCCTTGCCGTATAAGCGAACTGCTTTGGTCTTCATATATGTTTATTCTGATCATCTCAACATGGTCTGTCCCCCGGTCACCGGTATGGCCTGTCCCGTTTCATATTCCTGATCCATGATATACAGGACGGCCTTCAGCACGTCCCCCACCCGGCATCCCCGGCCCAGCGGGACCTGCTCTTCATAGTACTTCCGGACATCCTCGATGGTTTCAGCGCCGGGCACCTTACCTGCGTTCAGGTATTGTACGAACAAACCGTTTTCGGGATCGGACCAGAGGGGTCCCTCGAAAAAGTTACCCGGACAGATGGCATTTACCTTGATCCTGTAAGGTGCCAGTTCCAGGGCAAAGGACTGGGTCAGTCCGATCCCCCCGAACTTGCCCCCGGCATAGGCAAAATTCTTTTTACTGCCGGTGAGTCCGGATTTCGAGTTTATCTGGATGATGTCCATATAGTATTCCCTGTCATATGCATGCTGCATCTTCATGATGTCCGAAGCATATTTTGTGCAGTAAAAATAGGCATTGTAATTGATCTTCGTGACCAGGTCAAAGGTTGTTTCATCCATTTCATCCAGTCCACCGGCACGCAGGATCCCGGCATTGCTGATCAGTACATCGAGTCCGCCAAAAGCCTCCACGGTCTTTTTCAAAAGATGCTGTAAGCTGTGGCTGTCTGAAACATCTGTCTTTACAAAAATTGCCTGGTTTTTCCTTTTGAGGCTGTTGAGTGTTTCCTTTAACTGCATCCCTGCCTCTTCATTGATATCGGCGATCACCACGTTTGCCCCTTCTTCGAACAACCCCCTGGCTATGCCGGCACCGAATCCCATGGCAGCGCCTGTAACAATGACCGTTTTATTCTCTGCCTTTCCCCTTCCCGCCTGGCCGGCGGCTGTCTTGCGCCGGTAATTTTCAACCTCCCAGGTATCGATGAACCGGATATCCCGTGGACTCATGACATGCGGTCCCCCGAACGATTCACTCAGCCAGGATATTTTCATCAGATCCTCATATACATCCAGGATGATATCAGCACCGGCTGCATTGTCCCCGACACCCACCATGCCGAGTCCCCTGACAAGGATCACCTTCGGTGCATATCCGAAATCCTTCTCAAACGCAGTGATAAGGGTTTGCAGTTCTTTGAGTATTTCCTCCGGGCTGCCTTTCGCTTCACAGTAAATATAATTTGACTTGCAATATACAATGATATCCGGGGTGAAGGGTTTACTGATCTTCTGAAAACTGCTGGCAGAACGGCTGAAATGTTCAACAAGCGCATTGTTGCGTACCCTCAATGTTTTGTTTTCCCCCGTTGACAACATCATACGAAGGGCCGGGAGAATATCAGTACTTAAGTCTCCGATTGGCAGGTCCCCTGCAGGCATCTTCTTTGTAACTGCAACCTCAAGTTTGGCAAATACCTCCGCGTATATTTTACGTATCTCCCCGGTAGTTTCCGCACCGGCAATGATCCCGTGATTCTGAAGCAGGATAATGGCCGGATCCTTTCCGGCTTTCATACGGTATTCCCGCAGCTGTTTTTCCACCTCCTTGAACAGTATGTAGCCGGGATCTGTATACGGGATGTACAGGGCCTCATCTCCAAAGAGTTTTAAAACATGGTCCGCTGCCTCATTGCTGCACATCAGGCCGTTTACCAGGGTGGGGTGAAGGTGGACCACAAATGTATACTGTATCAGGTCATGGAGGGAAGTTTCAACAGAGGGCCGGCGGTTTGTGGTAAGATTGGCCCCTGCCAGGCCATCCTTGATCTCACGCTCCCGCTGGAAGGGGTCTTCTGAGTATTCGTCGGTAGCGATTTTTCTTAATTTCTCACGGTCGAGCATGGCAAACCCTTCTTCGGTAATATCGGAAAGCGCGAAACCGCTGGCTTTGATCCATATCCTGTCAGCTGTTTTCATGGAGGTATTGCCGCCTCCTGCAATGACATAATTCTTATCCTGCCCGTAAAACCGGGAAATTTTTACCAGTTCCTGTAGATCTTCTTGCATGGGTGGTTATGATGATGTGAATTCCTTAATGACGGCATTGCCAAGGTCCCGGTAATGATCCTGGTTCTCAATATCCATGCGTCCCTGGCCATCGATAAAACCTTCCTGTCCCCTGGCCACCAGGTATTGATGGGCAGCCAGCATGCAGCATCCCTCATAGGACACCTTCTTCAATTCCGGAGGGAGGTCCTGATCCTTATTAACCTTCACAGTGATGGGGAACAGGCCCGGGGAATTATGCTCGGTCCCGAAAGAAATAATATACTTCTTCCTGCGGAAATAGTCCACGAACTCCTCCAATTTTTCAAGGCTGTTACGCAAGGGGATAAGCTCCAGGCAGGAAACACCAAAGGATTGAAGCACCTCGTCCATCCGTTCCCAGTTCCCTTCAAATCCCGTCATATTCCCGTTCCGGTCATCCAGCAAAACAGGGTAACAGGGTATTCCTCCTGCATCCAGGATAAAATCTATGATCCTCTGCAATTCCGGAAAGGCATCCTTATCCTCAGGCACAAAAGCCCTGCCACCTGCTTTGAGCAACACTGACCTGATCTCATTCTCCACAGCGGATGGATTATTCAGGGAAACGAACAATTTCCTGCCATCGAACAATAACATAAAAAAACTGTATATCTCATCAACCGTAAGATAGGATTCCATAATAGCTTCCCTGATGGCCCTGGCGATATGCCTTTCGCGAACCAGTTTATGGGCATATTTCCCCCGGATCTGCTCATAGGTGATATTGAACCTGGCATTTATCGCATGCAGATGGGCATCTGCCTTGTTGATCATTTCTTTAACCTGGACCTGGCTGCTGTGCTGCAGATCCTTGAGGAATTTGCTGTTCTCACTGGATACGGAAAGCGGATGCTTCAATGCCTTTCCGCTGAAATAGGTCCTGCCGGGGTTATTCGGATCGTTGACACGTATATCCTGCTTTTGCATATCCTGCATCAGTCCCATGAATTCAATATTGAAAAGTGGAAAGATCCTGTTCCGCAGTCCCTCAAGGGCAAACTCATCATACCCGTCTGCCGTATAAAAATCATTGATCCCGAGTACCTTCACCCCTTCCTCCAGGGCCATTTGGAACATCTGTTCAATGCTGTTAAAGGCACAGAAGGAGTTCGGGGAGTGAAGGTGCCCGTTCACTTCAGGTACCTGCCGGTCATGACTGTGCTTTCGAAGCAATGCCCCCGGTTCGGGTAGCTTTTGTATATAATCCATATTATATTCCCTTCACGGCCCTCCAGACCTTTTTCTCAACTGAAAAATCGTTGCTGACCCTGTGCCCTTTCAAGGGCAGGATCTTTTCATGGATGGCATCCACCATCCAGGCGGCCTGGGGAAAGAAATAATCTTCCAGCTCATGTGCCGGGATGATCCAGTTCCGTGAACCCACTACCACAGGCGGAGCATCCAGGTCATCGAAGGCCATTTCGGTAATGTTCTGTGCCATGTCCTTCAAAAATGATCCTCTTTCATTGGCATCACTGGTCAGCAGGATCCTGCCGGTCTTTTGTACCGATTGCAGGACCGGCTGGTAATTAAACGGTACCAGGCTCCGGGCATCGATCAGTTCTACTGAAAGGCCATGCTTCTCTTGAAGGATATCTGCAGCTTCCCTGGCCCGGTAGAGGGTAGCCCCGATGCTCAGTATGGTGATGTCATTCCCTGCCCTTTTGATATCCGGTTCCCCGAGGGGGATCTCGTAATAGCCTTCCGGGACCCCTTCCTCGTGGAATTCCTCACCAACGCCATAAATCCGCTGGCTTTCGAAAAAGATCACCGGGTCTGTACACTGCAGGGCAGCATTCATCAGTCCTTTTGCGTCGTAAGGGGTGGCCGGGAAGACCACTTTGATCCCGGGGATATGTGCCACCAGTGAGGACCAGTCCTGCGAGTGCTGCGCCCCGTATTTGGAGCCGACGGATACCCTGACCACAACCGGCATCTTGATGATGTTGCCGCTCATGGCCTGCCACTTGGGCAGCTGGTTGAAGACCTCATCGCCTGCGCGTCCGAGGAAATCACAATACATGATCTCGGGGATCACCCGTCCGCCACACATCCCGTAACCGATGGCCGTTCCAACGATGGCTCCCTCGGAAATGGGGGCATTGAAAAGGCGGTGATAGGGAAGCGCTTCCGTCAATCCGCGGTATACAGCAAAGGCGCCTCCCCAGTCACGGTTTTCCTCACCGTAGGCCACCAGGGTCGGATCCTTGTAAAAGCGGTCGATGATGGCTTCAAACAGTCCGTCACGCAACTGGTACTGTTTCATTCCCGAGTAAGGTTTCCCCTCGGGATCGAAAGCATATCGTTCCTTTGTCGAGATCTGCTTCACCCGCGGATTCTCCTCCATGGGGATGGAAACCTCGGGTTTCCGGTCCTCCATCCTGTCCAGTGAACCATTGGAGAACATCATCTCCCCGATCAGTTCTGCCGATTTAACCAGGTCCATGCGTGGAGAAATATCATCATTTACGGCTAATTGAATGGCCCATTTGACCATTTCTACGGCTTCCTCCTTGATCCTGTTCAGGGCCGGCCTTGCTGCTACGCCTGCATTCATCAGGTCTTCTCCGTAGGTGATGATGGAATCGACCCCCTGCCAGGCTTCCAGTTCCTCCTTGCTGCGATAGGTTGAGGCATCAGAGGGAGAGTGCCCGCTGAAACGGTAGGTCAGTACATCCAGGAAAACGGGACCCTGTTTTTGCCGGATCAAATCCATTTTCCTGCGATAGGCATCGATCACGGCCAGTGGATTGTATCCATCGATCCGCTCGGCATGCATATTCTGTTTGTTAAGGGCAGCACCCACACGGGCGGCAACTTCGTAGCCCATGGTCTCGCCACAGGTCTGCCCCCCCATCCCGTACTGGTTATTCATGATGTTGAAGATCAGGGGCAGACCCCCCTTCATGTCTCCTTCCCAGAGTTCATGGAACTGGTCCATCGTGGCAAAGGCCAGGCCTTCCCAAACGGGACCGCAACCCAGGGATGCATCCCCGATATTGGCCACCACAATGCCCGGCTTCCGGTTTACCTTCTTGTACAATGCCGCACCCACGGAGATGTCTCCGGATCCCCCCACAATGGCGTTGTTTGGATAGATGCCGAAGGGCGTAAAGAAGGCATGCATGGAGCCCCCGAGTCCCTTGTTAAACCCTGTCTCCTTCGCAAAGATCTCTGCCAGGGTGCCATAGATCAGGAAACGGATGGCCAGGGATTTCACATCTCCCTTGTGGTCCTTTTCCACGATCCCCAGGATCTGTCCACCGAAGTAATGCTTCATGATATCCATCAGGGGATCATCATCGAGCTTCTGGATGGCCGATAATCCCTTCGCCAGGATCTCTCCATGGGAACGGTGGGATCCGAAGATAAAATCATCCTGGTCCAGCAGGTAAGCCATCCCCACGGCTGAAGCCTCCTGTCCGATGGAAAGGTGGGCCGGTCCGGGATGATTGTAAGAGATCCCGTGGTATTCACCCGTGGTCTTGATCAGGTTCAGCATGGTCTCGAACTCACGGATGATGACCATATCGCGGAAAATCCTGATAAAATCTTCCTTGGAAAAATTGACCTTTTCCTCTTCAATGGATTTGTCGTAGGCGTTTACCGGTATCGGATCTATTTCCAGGGTTCGTGGCTTCCTGATCTTCTCAGGATCTATGAATTGTCGTTTGGGCATTTTATTACAGTTTTATCAATTCTTGATCAAATGTCTCAATTTCATTCTTTATCTCGGCCAGGAACAGGGTGGCGGGTCCGCCGTCCAGTGCCCTGTGATCATAGGTCAGTGAAAGACCCATGCAGGGCACAAATCCAAAGGCTCCTCCTTCCAGCTGGGCAGGCCGCTGGACAATGGTGTTCACCCCCAGGATCCCTGCCTGGGGAAGGTTTATTACCGGGGTGAACATTTCCACCCCGTAGGCGCCCAGGTTGGAAATGGTGAATGATGCTGCTTCGGGCTGCAGCAGGTCCGGATCCACATTACCGCTCCGGCAGGCTGCAGCCAGCCGGGAAAGCTGGGCTGAGAGTCCGGGCAGGGAAAGATCATCAGCATTCCTGAGGGCCGGTACCATGAGTCCACGTTCGGTATCCACGGCCATCCCCAGGTGAACCTTCCTGAAATACCGGATGGAATCACCCAGGAAATGTACATTTACATCCGGATGCTTCTTCAGGGCCCTGATGAGGGCATAACAGACCATGTCATTCAGGGTGATATTGTATTCATAACCTTCTGCCTGCCATTCTTTAACCTTGTCCCGGAGGGAAAGGATCTTCCGGGCATCTGCACTCAGGTGGTGGGTGAGCTGGGCCGAATTTTGCAGGGAGGCATGCATGGCCTTTGAGATCAGCTTGCGGATATTGGTAAGGGTTCTTACCTCTGAATCCTCCGTGAAGGAAACGGCCGGAGCTGGTTTTTTGGGTTCTGCGGGTGCCGGTGCAGCTTCCCCCTCGGCTGATACCGGAGCTGCCGTCGAAGGAACTTCTTCCTGGATGGGTTGTGCTGTGGCAGGAGCTTCCGCCGAAGTTGATGGTTCGGCAACCGGTGCTGCAGTATCAGGAGGCTCTGCTGCAGCAGGAACGTATTCAGCAGCCGGAATCCCTCCATCAATAATGGCCTCAACATCCCTGACAATGATCCTTCCATATGGACCACTGCCCGTGATACCGTCTATGCTGATCCCCTGATCATCGGCCATCCTGCGGGCCCTGGGAGAGATCCTGATCTTTCCATCCATACCCGGCCGTGATGTCTCCTGCACTGATACACCGGCCGTCCCGGCAGCAACCGTTGCCGGATCTGTTGTCGTTGACTGCTCAGGCGCCGTTGCAGCTTCAGTGGATAGAGGTGCTGCCTCTGTACCGGTACCTGATGTGAAAGCAAGCGGCCTTTCAACCGCTTCCCCGGGTTCGCCGATAACGGCTACTTCTGCCAGGACCGGTACCTCATCACCTTCCCTGTAGAAAATATCCAGGAGGATCCCTTCTGCCTGGGCCTCCTCCTCAAAAGATGCCTTGTCCGTTTCATAGCTGAAAAGGATATCACCAATTGCTACTTTGTCCCCTTTTTGCTTATACCACTGGGTAATGATGCAGGTCTCCACTGATTGTCCCTGCCTGGGTAAGATTACCGTTGTTGCCATAGTCAGTGTTTTAGCTACTTGTATATACAAGTACAAAATTAAGATTAATTATTGAACTGCAAAGCGTTTTGGCAAATTATTTATATATTTTTGTAAAATATTGATTAACTGTTGTTTTAAAAATTTTTATTATTATATTTGCCAGTACGACACTTTATAACTTATCATTACAATAAATTTTATATGTAATTACATGTAAAGCGGTTCATGGTCAACCAATCAGCATACCAGTTACCCAGGTACAGGGAGCTTTACGAGCAGTTGCGCCGGCATATTGAGGACGGGATATATGGTCCCGGGGACCTGCTTCCGTCGGAAAATGAATTGTGTGCGGTCAACCAGGTCACCCGTCCCACTGTGAGAAGGGCCCTGGATCTGCTGGCCAACGAAGGGTATATTAAAAAGCACCAGGGATTGGGATCCGTTGTACAGAATCCCCCGAAAGGGATCGGCATTTTATCCTTTTCCGGAACCACATCCGCCATCGGGAAGGAAAACCTGAAGACCGATGCCATTGTAAAACCCTATGTCAGGCCCTGGCCCGATCATTTTATTTTTGACCTGACGGATATCGAACGGGAATCGGGTTGCATCTATTTTGAGCGGCTCAGGTATGTAAATGACATTCCCGTTTTCTATGACCTTTCCTACCTGCCGAACATAAACCTGCCCCGCTTCACTTCCCGGAACCTGAACAATGCTTCCCTGTTTGATATCTTAAGGGAACATTACCGGATCGAGATCAAGGGAGGCATGCAATACATTGAGGCAGAGAAAGCTCACAACCAACCGTCTGGATTATTATGTCTATTCAATCCTCTTTTGCAATACTGAAGAGCATAGTTTGTACGGGGAGTTTTGATCCCTTTACAACCTGTCAATTTCACTTTTGCCTTATCATCATTTATTGGGATAATTTATAATCATTGATCATTAACCCTGGTGATAGATTCAGTCTTTTTATCAATTTTCTTATCATCCCAACTTCAGCTTCATCACCTTCCGGCGAACCGATGGGTGCATTAAAAATTACATCAAGCCTTTTTAATGCATTATCATAATCAGTTTCTGATTTAATAGGAGTTATTTTCAGTATCTTTAAATACACTGGAATCACATTGATACAATACCAACTTCTCATGAAAACATCAAAACGCAAGGGAGGCTATTTACTTTTTTCGATCTATATTTTGATTCATGGCTGTTCCAGCCCGACATCCGAGATATCTCCAAACCTTGCATTGATCCGGGGAGATATTAATGGTGCCATCATTAAATCAGGCAGGAACCGGCTTGTCGTCTATGGTGATCCGGCTCATGTGCTGTCCGGAGCGGAAATGGTATTGTTTACACACGCACGCAGAGATGTTATATGGGCAGGAAGGAGCCTGGTTATGAACGGGGCGAAGGCCATTGTTCCCTCCGGTGAGGCAGGCCTGTTCACCAGGGTCGATTCATGCTGGAACGATTTCAGCAGTTCCCGGTATCATGATTACAATCAGCAGTCTACAAAATGGCCCACGGAACCTCTCAATGTTTACCGGCGTGTCAGGGGCGGTGATTCCATTCAGTGGCACGGGATCCCGATCAGGGTTATTGACAGCAAAGGATACACAAGGGGAGCCGTTACCTATATGATTCACATTGATGGCATGGATGTTGCGTTTGTGGGGGACTTGATATACGGCGATGGCCAGATCCTGGACATTTACAGCATGCAGGATCATATACAGGAAGTGAATGTCCGGGGTTATCATGGTTATGCCGCCCGGATAGCCGACCTGATCAACAGCCTTGAAAAAATAGCGGTACTGGAACCTGATATCCTGGTACCTGTGCGTGGTCCAGTTATCGAGGAACCTGATGAAGCCATCGGAAAACTGATCAGCCGGCTCCGGCAGCTTTATGAGAATTACCTGTCTGTAAATGCATTCCGCTGGTATACAGGTCAGGAAAAACACGATATAATGGCAGCAAGGGTATTGCCCGTGGATATGCCTGTCGACTGGATGCCCTTCGCCGAAACCGGGGTAAATCCGCATTGGCTGGTTCACCATCTCAATTCAAAACTCATCATCTCCGGGGATGGTGCCGGATTCCTGATTGACTGCGGTGTGCAAGGAGTTTTCAACGACATGATGAAGGTGGAAGAAAAGTTCCCTTGTTCACATATTGAGGGAATGTTTATTACACACTACCATGACGATCATACCGATTACGTAAATGGGATCCGGGAAAAATACGACTGCCCGGTCTATGTGACACCGGAACTGGAGGACATACTCAAGCACCCCCAGGCCTACCGTCTGCCAGCCATGACCTCCACACCGATAGAAGGCCTGGTCAGGGTACCTGATGCTTCCATTATATCATGGAAGGAGTTTACATTTACGTTCTATTACCTGCCGGGCCAGACCCTCTATCATGATGCCATGCTGGTTGAGAAAAAAGACGGTGAAAAAATCCTACTGGTTGGGGATTCATTCTCACCGACGGGACTCGACGATTATTGCCTGCTAAACCGGAATTTTATCCAGCCCGGAATGGGCTATCTGTATTGCCTGGATATGATTCGTAACCTGCCCGGGGACTGCTGGATCGTGAACCAGCATATCGAACCGCCCTTCAAATTCACCGAGGAACAACTGGATTTCATGACAGCAAAACTTCATGAACGAAAAACCCTGATGCATGAACTCTTTCCATGGGATGAGCCCAATTATGGAATTGATGAGAGGTGGGCGAGGATGTATCCTTACGGCCAGACAATCCAGCCCGGTGAATCGGCCACGGTCAGCGTTGTCATCCTCAACCATAGTGACCGGACCAATGAATACACGATCCGTCCGGTTCCCGGACCGGATGGCTTGACTGTTCTGCCGGAACAGATTGTGATCAAAGTGCCCCCAAAAGGGGAAGGCAGGGCAGATTTCATGCTGCAGGCATCCGATGATGCATCTCCCGGGATCAGGGTCCAAACGGTGGATATAGGTTTTAATGGGTGGAATCTGCATGAATGGTGCGAGTCCATAATCGAAGTACAGGTCCCCTCCTGATCCGTAGCCTAAAAACTTTCTTCTTTAAGCGCTGCAATTAGCAAATACCCTGATTCATTTACCCATCGTGCAGGGATTTCAAGCCTGTTCGGATCACATCTGTATCGATCAGTATTTTATGCACCTTGCAAATATTTATCTGGTTACAAAGAATATATTAGAAGTATCTTCTTAAAATAAGATGTGATTTGCAGATTGATATTAGTTAAATCAGGTTTATTTTTACTTGGAATTAATACCAGCATTATGAGATACTTTCAATCAGCAATATTTGTTCTAATGGTTGCCGGATTAAGTTCACAGATTGCAGCAGTTAACACGGACGAAGGCACTGTTAGTAATCAGGTCACCGACATTGTGGTTGTTTTTAAAATGCATGTCGACATAGGTTATACAGACTGGACGGAGGGAGTTCTTCAGAAGTATTGTAATGAGATGCTGGAGGAAACATTGAGTTCGATTGATGAAACATCGAATTTACCAGCCTCTGAACGGTTTGTTTGGACTATTCCTGCCTGGCCGTTGAAGTATATGCTTGATCATTGTTCTGCAGAGAAAAAGGAAAAACTGGAAAAAGCGATCCAGGATGAGCGGATTGTTCCTCATGCACTTCCGGTAACTTTTGAAACAGAAGCCAGTGACCTTGAAAACCTGGTGCGCGGGCTGTCCTACGCTTCTGAAATTAACAAAGCTTACGGTTTACCCCAGGCCCGGGATGCCAAACTTACCGATGTGCCAAGCCATTCACGTATACTACCAACAGTACTTAAAAATGCAGGTGTCGATTTTCTCCATATTGGTTGTAATCCTGGCTCTGCTTCGCCTGAAGTTCCTGTTTTGTTCTGGTGGCAGGGCCCGGATGAGTCACATCTTTTAACATTTTACTGGTCAGAGTATTACGGTTCCGGTATACGCCCGCCCGATGGATGGCCCCATAAAACCTGGCTGGCTATGATTCATACGCATGAAAACACAGGAGCACCGTCACCTGAATAGGTTGCTGAATTAATGAAAACCGCTAAAAAAAAGATGCCGGATGTAAACATAAAAATCGGTCGCCTTTCTGATTTTTATGATCTTCTGATGAAAGAAGAACCAGAACTGCCAATAGTAACAGGAGATATGCCCGATACCTGGATTCATGGATATATGTCCATGCCCCGTGAGACAAAACTGAGCAAACACCTGCAGCGTGAAACTTACCATACAGAAATCCTGAATTCACAGCTGAAACTATGGGGATTAAGTAATCATACAATTGGATCATATATTGATGAGGCTGTTGAAAATATGATCTTATATGACGAGCATACTTTTGGCGCTGCCATGACACATGCAGATCAACATAAATGGACATACAACGATGAGTTCAAGATAAATAAATCCCTGGGGAACTATGATTTTATCGAAGGAACATGGATTGAAAAAGCCAACCGCATCAGAACGGCTGAAAAAATCATTGTTCCTTTGATGAAAAACCAGTTGAAGAAACTGGCATCGTCTGTAAATGTTGAAGGGAAAAGAATTGTGGTGTACAATCCATTGCCCTGGTCGAGAAGTGGCAGGGTGAATTTCTTTGCCGGAGTGTATCAGAAGAGATTTAAAATATATGGTTTGAAAAATGCAGTTACAGGAAAAGTGATACCTGTCTATGAAGATTATAACCTGGTTTCTTTCGATGCTGATTCAGTACCTTCCCTGGGGTATAATACGTATATACCTGTCCTGGAACCAATGAATAATAGAACATCCCTGACGATCGATGAGTATGATAACCTCCTGGAAAACAAATATTTCAGGCTGCAAATCGATACGCTTAATGGAACCCTGTCTTCTGTATTTGACAAACGAAAAAACAGTGAATTAGCCGATCAGGATAGCGAGGAAGGTTTTGGGCAATATGTACTGGAGCGACCAGGTCAGGAAAAAATTGATGCCTACAATGAAGCCTATATAAAGCCAGGAGCCGAGCATTGGGCGAATGAGGAGATGATACGACCTGGCGTCCATCATAAGGAAAGCATGGTTTACAAAGGAAAATGTATGAAAATTGTTTACCTAGACATGGGAAATGCTGTACGTGCAAGCGTTTTTGGAAAGCTGGATGATCCGGATTCTCAGCATTTTATTATAACCTATACATTATATGAGAACCAACCATATATTGAAATAGTATGGGGCGTTGATGGGAAAATACCACATCCTCTGCCAGAAGCCGGATGGCTCACATTTCCATTCAATGTGGATAAACCTGAATACCGGCTTTATCGTACCGGTTGAATTGTAGATCCGCAAAGGGATTTTGTCGAAAGTACAAATCAGGATTTCTATTTTCTGAATACTTCCATGGCTTTATTTAGTGATTCGGGTAAGGGAATGGTGCTAAATTGTCCCACTTCCCCAGGCATCAGTATTGACAATCCCGGGCTTTTCCGGTTTTCTGGGAAAAAACGGTTAACTACAGGTAAAGTGTTTGTGAATCTGTTTAATAATCAATGGGGAACCAATTTTACGGAATGGATCGAAGGTTCATTTTCCCAAAAAATGTATATCTGGAGTTTTGACCGGTACAATGCTGAAAAGAATTTCATTACACTTTCTGAAGAAACACGGAGTCCGATGAAAGGAGTATTTTTTGATGGCCCGGAAGGGGAGATTCCCGTGACACAGGAGGGGATTTCTTTGAATCGCAAAGGGATACTGGTAACTGCTTTTAAACCAGACCTGAATAGGGATGGCATGGTACTTCGCATCTGGGAACAGGCTGGAAATGGCGGATTATGCAAAGTAACCTTACCAAAAGGAAGCAGCTATAGCATTGCATATCCGTGTAATCTGAGGGAGGAAATTACCAGGGATGAAGGGATTGCCATTTCAAATAATTCATTTCAATTTATGATAAAGGCCAATCAACCAGCATCCTTTATCCTGAAATAATCTAACAAAAGTGCCTGAAGGGAAAAACCAGAGATGCTATTCTAT
>LJUP01000110.1 GCA_001303955.1 Bacteroides sp. SM23_62
GCTCATAATTCGGATCTGTTCACGCATATATTTTAAACGTTCATCAGGCATTGGGATATGATCATTATCCTGATTCATTTAATTACCCTCCCCATCCCTCCCTGTCAAGATTCCTGTAGTTGATCGCTTCCGCCAGGTGGTAAGAACGAACAGGGGCAGAGCTATCCAGATCAGCAATTGTGCGGGCTACTTTCAGGATGCGGTCGTATGCTCTGGCTGAAAGATCAAGCTTCTCCATTGCATTTTTAAGCAGGCTTATTCCGGTATTGTCTGGTTGGCAGATCTGGTGCAAAAGCTTTGGTGGGATCTGCGCGTTACAGTAAATGTCGGGATTTTCCTTGAATCTTTGTTGCTGAATAATACTGGCAGATAATACCCTGTCACGTATGGTTTTGCTGCTTTCGGCCGGTTGCTGTTCAGAAAGTTTCGTGAACGGTACAGGCATTACCTCGATCTGGATATCGATGCGGTCGAGTAGTGGACCTGAGATCCTTGAAAGATACTTCTTTACCGCACCGGGAGGGCACTCGCATTCCCTATCCGGGTGGTTGTAATATCCGCAGGGACAGGGATTCATGGAAGCTACCAGCATAAAACTTGCCGGGTATTCAATGCTGAATTTAGCCCTCGATATGGTCATCATCCTGCCTTCCATAGGCTGGCGAAGGACTTCCAGGACATTGCGCCGGAATTCAGGCAATTCGTCCATATACAATACGCCATTATGGGCCAGGGAAATCTCGCCTGGCTGAGGATAGCTGCCACCTCCAACCAGGGCAGTATCAGAAATGGTATGATGGGGATCCCTGAAAGGCCTGCGTATGATCAGTGGTTCTTTCCGGTCCAGTTTTCCGGCTACGGAGTGGATCATGGTTGTTGCAAGTGCTTCGTTGAGAGAGAGCGGGGGTAAGATTGTCGGCAGGCGACGGGCAAGCATTGTTTTTCCGGCACCAGGCGGTCCGATCATAAGGAGATTATGAGATCCGGCGGCAGCGATTTCAAGGGCTCGTTTAACCCTGGACTGGCCCTTGACTTCCGAAAAATCCAATCCGAAATGATTCGTCTGCTGGTGAAAAATCTTTTTCAGGTCTACCCTGACTGGTTTCACATGGTACTGGTCACGAAGGAATGTTACCACCTGGCGTATATTTTCCATGCCATACACCTCAAGTCCCGATATCACACCGGCTTCTTTTGCATTCTGTTTAGGCAGGATGATCCCCCTGAAACCTTCATCTCTTGCATTTATGGCCATTGGAAGGGCACCCTTGATCCTCTCGAGGTTCCCGTCAAGGGATAATTCACCCATCATGATATACTGAGCCAGCTTGTCCAGTGGCAGTGTACCTGATGCAGCCAGGATCGCAATTGCCAATGGCAGGTCATAGGCTGAGCCTTCCTTCCGGATATCTGCCGGTGCCAAATTGATCACCGTTCTTTTCTTTGTGATCTCAAGGCCATTAACTTTCAGGGCGGATTCAATCCTCCGCTGGCTTTCCTTCACGGCGGAGTCCGGAAGGCCGACCATAAAGAAATTGATCCCCGGTGAAATATCCACTTCTACGGTTACCGTGGTCGCATGAATTCCATGCAGGGCAGACGCATAAGTCTTTACTAACACGGTGTGACAGTTTCCACTTTATGGTAAATTCAATGGATTATCATCGGCTATTGTCAAAATGTGTTAATTTTATTCACAAATACGGATTAGAGATAAGCATCAGGAAAAGAACATACCATTTTATTTTTGATTCTGATACGCTTGCTGCAAAGGGATTTGATCTGGCGCTGATCTTTGTCATACTTGTGAGTGTTGTATCGGTGATCCTCGAAAGCATTCCTGCTTTCAATGCCCGGTTTGGAGCACCGCTCCACCAGACAGAATGGATCATTACCATCATTTTCACCCTTGAATACATCGCCAGGATCTGGTCCCATCCCAAACCACTTAAATATATCTTCAGTTTCTACGGGGTAATTGATTTCCTGGCCATTATTCCGACCTACCTGGATCTGATTTTTACCGGGGCGATGAGCCTGGCGGTTATTCGCGGACTTCGCCTGCTTCGTATATTCAGGATACTGAAGATCACCCGGTATTCCAGGGAGGGAATCATTATTGTTGAGGCATTGAAAGCCAGCAGGGTAAAGATCCTGGTATTCCTGTTTGCGGTGGTCGTCACCGTACTTGTTATCGGCACGTTGATGTACCTTATTGAGAGGGAGAACAGCGGTTTTTCCAGCATCCCTGCCGGTATTTACTGGGCCATTGTTACCTTAACTACGGTTGGGTTCGGGGATGTCACACCGGTAACCACTTTTGGAAAATTCATAGCCAGTTTTGTCATGATAATGGGTTATGGGATCATTGCCGTTCCGACCGGGATCGTTACCTTTGAAATTGCCTCCTCCATCAGGGCAGTTCGTGAAAAAAGGGTATGCGGTCACTGTGGTCACGGATCGCATGATGTGGATGCCAAGTATTGCAAATCCTGCGGGGAGAAACTATAGCATTCTATGAATTTCAGAATCAGCAGCAATCACCTTGTTCTATTATTCATCCTTCTCACAGGTACCCTGTTAAGGGTATGGCATCTCATGGAGATCCCCCTGACCCACGATGAGTTCAGTGTGATTTTCCGGACCGGCTATGATTCTTTTGCTGAACTGATAGAACAGGGTGTGATGGTTGATGTACATCCGGCAGGTATCCAGGTTTTTATGAATTACTGGATTGAACTTTTCGGACAGAGTGCTGTAGCTGTAAAGATCCCCTTTATCATATTTGGCTTTTTTACCATACTGCTGGTCTATGAGCTTGGGGAGGAGTGGTTTAATCCTTCTGTGGGACTGATCACTGCGACTTTTATCGCCTGCCTTGAATATACTGTGATGTACAGCCAGATTGCCAGGCCCTATATGAGCGGGCTATTTTTCAGTCTGCTGATGGTCTATGGCTGGCAGCGATACCTTTTCAGTCCCGGGAAATCTTCCATAACCTGGCTCATCCTGTATGTTATTGCGAGTGCAATTTGTGCCTATAACCACTATTTTTCCCTCCTGTTTGCTGCCATTGTGGGGGTAACGGGATTGTTTTTCATCACCTGGCGGAGGTTCATAAGCTATTCGGTAGCGGGTGTTGCCATTTTCGGACTCTATATTCCGCATCTTTCCATTTTCTTCCACCAGTTCCAGGAAAAAGGGGTGGAAGGCTGGCTCGGAAAACCCGATAATGATTTTATAGTTGACTATATAGGCTACATATTCCACTTTTCACCCCTGGTTTATGCGATGGTGGCAATCATCATTGTCGCAGGGATAAGATTGCAGAAAGGACCCGGTCTGCTGAAAAGTAAATTCTTCTATATTTCACTGGCCTGGTTCAGCCTTCCGATCCTTATCGGCTTTTTCTATTCAAGGTATGTCAATGCCGTGCTCCAGTATTCCGGCCTGATCTTTACTTTTCCGTTTTTCCTGTTCCTTGTATTCGGGAACCTGCCAGATTTTAAAAAATCGGTCAAATACCTGGCCGTCCCGCTGATCTCCCTGGTCCTGATCCTTACACTGATCTACGGAAGGCAATACTATTCACTGTTTTATCAGTCAAGGTTCAAACACCTGATCCTCGATACCGAACAAACCATCAGTGAGTACGGTGCGGATAATTGCCTGGTGATCATGGATTCCCACAAGAAGATTTCGGATTATTATTATGAGGCACTGGATATACGGTTTGACCATTTTCATTATGATGATTTTACGGACAGGAATGCATTTATCGACCTTATAAAAAACACGGAAAAGGATTACCTGAGCCTGGCAGTAGATTCCCACACGGACCTGGCATTGCCCGGGATAATCATGCAATATTTCCCCAGTATGATGCTAAAGAAAGATTATTTTGGAGGGAATTATTACCTGTTCTCCCGCACAGAAGGTAAAGAGGGATCCATACTTTTTACCAGCCGGAATGGATTCAGCGGGGAAGGACCTGGTTGGTCCCGTATCACTGATTCATTACTGATTGATTCCGCTGGTATTGACGACTCACCTGCCTATCTAATGTATGGTGGCCAGGAATTCAGTCCCACTTTCAGTTATCCTCTTGGGGATCTGGTCAATCAAAGAACTGACATGATCGATGTTTCCGTCAACATCCGGAACAGGGATTCTCTCAACCAATCCCTCCTGGTGCTTCAGGTCAAGGGAAAAAGAGGCCTGTTAAAATGGACAGCCAGTCACTTCCGTGATTACGATCGCGGGAAAGGGGACTGGTATACAGTACATCATACATTTCGCACCGCCCAAAATCCCCGCCGGAAAAATCTCCAGGTCAACGTCTATATCTGGAACAGGGATAAAACCAATTTTCTCTGCAATAATTTCATTGTCCGGAGCAGGAAAGGGAATCCGGTTCTTTATGGTCTGCTGGAAAAGTTTTAGTATTCACTACTTTATAGCTTTACTGTACTTTGCAATCTTTATTTTTTGATTATCTTTATGCCTTCGCCCTAAAAAAGGTATTTTTGACCGGCATTTTAATGCTTTTAAATAATTGAAAAACAATATCTTATAACCTGACGGAATGGATCAATCTGTCAGGTTTATTTATTTACTAATCATTAAAAATATTGCTATATGATGCAGAGTAATTTATTCTGGTTCGTACCTATTGCTTCAGTGCTGGCATTGTTCTTTGCATGGTACTTTTTCCGGACCATGATGAAGGAGAGCGAGGGTACAGACACCATGAAAAGGATCGCTTCCCATGTTAGAAAGGGCGCCATGGCCTATATCAGGCAACAATACAAGGTGGTGGGTATTTTCTTCCTTGTACTGACCATCGTTTTTTCCATCCTGGCCTATGGACTGAACCTTCAGAATGAATGGGTTCCCTTTGCATTCCTGACCGGGGGATTCTTCTCAGGACTGGCCGGATTCCTGGGCATGAAGACGGCCACATTTGCCTCCGCGAGAACGGCCAATGCTGCCCAGAAAAGCCTGAACAGGGGATTGAAAGTTGCCTTCCGGAGTGGTGCTGTAATGGGACTCGTTGTTGTAGGACTGGGATTACTGGATATTTCCCTCTGGTTCATCCTGCTGAACTATTTCATTGATGTGGAAGCTGGTGAGAAACTGGCCATTATTACAACAACCATGCTGACATTCGGGATGGGAGCCTCTACACAGGCACTTTTTGCCAGGGTGGGCGGAGGTATCTTTACCAAGGCTGCCGATGTTGGTGCAGACCTGGTAGGAAAGGTGGAAGCCGGCATACCTGAAGATGATCCGCGAAACCCGGCCACCATTGCTGATAATGTCGGTGACAATGTGGGTGATGTAGCCGGTATGGGTGCCGACCTTTATGAATCATATTGCGGTTCTATTCTGGCCACAGCGGCACTGGGTGCTGCGGCTTTTATGAGCGATACCACATTGCAGTTCAAAGCCGTTCTGGCTCCCATGTTAATCGCAGGAGTCGGGATCATTCTGTCTATCCTGGGGATATATCTCGTTCGTACCAAAGAAGATGCCACGCAGCGGAACCTGCTGAATGCACTGGGAAGGGGGGTGAATATCAGTTCCGTATTGATTGTGATCCTTTCATGGGTGGTCCTATATATCCTGGATGTTCCCAATCATTGGGGTGTCTGGGGTGCGATTGTAACCGGACTTCTCGTTGGGATCATAATTGGCAAAGCTACAGAGTATTTCACTTCTGAGGAATACAGTCCAACCCGGAAAATTGCCAAAAGCTCGGATACCGGTCCGGCTACCGTGATCATATCTGGGATAGGGGTTGGCATGTTCTCAACTGCCATACCTGTTCTTTCCGTGGTTATCGGAATCATATTCGCCTTTCTTTTTGCCTCCGGATTTGATTTGACAAACATGGGCATGGGACTTTACGGGATCGGCATTGCTGCCGTTGGGATGCTCTCCACCCTCGGGATCACACTGGCCACAGATGCCTACGGACCCATTGCCGATAATGCAGGCGGAAATGCCGAGATGTCCGGACTGGATCCGAAAGTCAGAAAACGCACCGATGCACTTGATTCACTCGGAAACACAACGGCCGCCACCGGCAAGGGTTTTGCCATCGGGTCTGCTGCCCTGACCGCACTGGCACTTCTCGCAGCGTATATTGAAGAGATCAAGGTTGGGATAAAGAGATTGTTTATCGATGCCGGCTGGACAGAGTATATTTTTCCAGATACTACTGCGATCACAACCGTTGAAGAGCTAAATCATTTTTCCTTTGCTGATTTCATGAGTCTTTTCGAAGTACACCTGATGAATCCCAAAACCCTTGTAGGAATATTCATTGGTGCCATGATGGCCTTCATGTTCTCAGGCCTTACAATGAATGCAGTGGGCCGTGCTGCTGCCAAGATGGTTGAAGAGGTCAGGAGACAGTTCAGGGAGATCAAGGGGATCCTGAAAGGGGAAGCCGAGCCTGATTATGCAACCTGTGTGGCCATCTCAACCAAAGGTGCACAGGTTGAGATGATCATTCCGTCAATGCTCGCTATTGTGGTCCCGATCCTGACAGGTTTGCTTTTCGGGATCGCCGGGACAATGGGACTGCTTGTAGGTGGACTGAGTTCAGGATTTGTACTGGCCATCTTTATGGCGAACTCCGGGGGAGCATGGGATAATGCCAAAAAATATATCGAGGCCGGTAATCTTGGCGGAAAAGGATCGGATAATCATAAAGCTGCCGTTATCGGTGATACTGTTGGAGATCCCTTTAAAGATACGTCAGGCCCAAGTCTGAATATCCTGATCAAACTGATGAGCATGGTCTCCATCGTGATGGCCGGAGTAACCGTTGCCATAAACCTTCTGTAATTTTACTATCGGGGAATCAACCCGGACATAATCACATAGAGAGGCTGTATTGTTTTAACTGACAGCCTTTTTTTTCTGGATAGTCAGGCATTTTTTGTGTAAGTTTATCAGTACAAATTAATGCCAGATGGATAAATCAAAATCCAGACATATTACAAATCCTGCTCGCAGGACATTTCTCAAACAGGCCGGAATGGGTGCAGCGGCCTCCATGGGTTTGTGGCCCGCAGTGCTGACCTCATGTACCGGTGCCGATGGCAAAAATTCAAAAATCGTTAAGTACTTTTCTGAAGGGGATGTTATCCTCTTCCAGGGTGATTCTATTACCGATGCCGGCAGGGATAAAAATCAGCAATTGCCGAACCATGCCCGGTCATTCGGGATGGGGTATGCATATATACTGGCTGCCGGGCTGATGAAGGACCTGGCGGATAAGGACCTGACTTTTTATAACCGGGGAATCAGCGGTAATAAGGTTTACCAGCTGGCCGAACGCTGGCAGGAGGATTGCCTTGATCTGAAGCCGGATATCCTTAGCATCCTGATAGGGGTTAATGATTACTGGCATATGCGGAACGGGAGATACGATGGAACACCGGAAGTTTATGAAGAAGATTACAGGGAATTATTGAACCGCACCAAATCGGAGCTGCCTGATATAAAACTGGTCATCTGCGAACCATTTGTGCTGACCGGGACAAGCGCTGTTGATGAGTACTGGCTCGAACCATTTGGTGAATACCAGGAGATTGCCTCTAAATTGGCCGGTGAATTTGATGCCACATGGGTGCCCTTTCAAAAGGCATTTACTGAAGCGGCCGGGATTGCCCCGCCTGTTTACTGGACCCATGATGGAGTCCATCCCTCCATGCCAGGTTGCCAGCTGATGGCTGAAACCTGGCTGAATGCACTGGATTAAATAAAACTGATATGGAAACACTAAATATGATTACGATGAGATTAATATTGCTATTTGTTTTACAGCTCTCGGTCGTGGCTTCAATCCGGGCGCAGACAGAAGATCTTTTCAATGGCAAAGATCTTACAGGATGGACCATTTACGGAACAGAACTATGGTATGTGGAAGACGGCTTGCTGGTATGTGAAAGCGGTCCCGATAAGGAATATGGATACCTTGGGACCAACAGGGAATTTAAGAATTTTGAACTGACACTCGAATTCAAACAGGGGGCAGAAGGAAACAGTGGTGTTTTCTTCAGATCTTCCATTGAAGGCACAAAGATTACCGGTTGGCAGGTCGAGGTGGCCCCTCCTGAACATAGTACCGGAGGGATTTACGAATCGTACGGCCGGGGATGGTTGATAAAACCAGACCCTGAAAAAGACAAAGCCCTGAAATACGGAGATTGGAACACCATGAAAGTCCGGGTCGTGGATGACAATGTAACTACCTGGTTGAATGGCCAGGAAATGATCACATTGACAGATGAAAAGATAGGTGAAGCATCAGGCTGTATTGCCCTGCAAATCCATTCGGGTGGCGGAATAAAAATCTACTGGAGGAATATCATGATCCAAACATTGGATTGATCGCAGATTAGTCAAATGATCAGATAGGCCTTGAACTTCCAGGTATTGATTAATGCCAAGATTGCTTCATCACGCGATATGATTCTCCATTTATTAGCTCTTGGCTGATATGCTGAACAATCCAATCGAATAAATAATCTGTATCTTTATGACATGAAGTTAACTCCTGAATATCGCAACAAGATCAGAGGATATTTGAAAGATAAGCCTGTCTTCAAAGCTTACCTATTTGGATCTTATGCAAGAGATGATGCTCAGGAGGAAAGCGATGTAGACATTCTTCTAGAGTTGGACTATACTGAGCATATTGGGCTTGAATATGTGCAGATGAAGATTGATCTTGAGAAAATCCTAAATAAATCCGTTGACCTGGTTACTGAAAAGGCCCTCTCCAAATACATTAAACCTATTGTTGATAAGGAAAAGGTTTTAATCTATGAAAAAGGTTAACGGAGACAGAGCCCGGTTAAATCATATTCTTGCTGCTATTGATGAAATACTCAATTATGTTGATAATTATGATTTTGATGCATTCTTGAAGGATTCGAAAACCAAATTTGCAACTATAAAGCAATTGGAGATAATTGGAGAAGCGGCAAATCATATTACTGAAGAAACCAAGTTAAGATTTACAAATGTTGAATGGCAAAAAATAGGTGGACTTCGGAATATTTTGGTACATGAGTATTTCGGGATAGATGAAAATATTGTTTGGGGGATTATCGTAAAAAACTTACCAGAACTTAAGAACTCCATTCAATGTATATTACAAAAATTCAATTAGGCGGCATAACCTAACAGATCGTATATCAGAAATACATCCCTCCATCTGAATGTGATCTCTGATAGGGAATGATTGTGCTATGGATTGAACCAGCTACTGATTTATTGTATCAGAACCAAATAGGCATCTCATTTTGAATTTCTCAATATATTGAGTAAATTTTAGATTTTGTACGAACGCATTCATAAACAAATACTTGCAAACCGTATTGAATCTGAACCCAGACGTTATATACAGGTAGTTTACGGTCCCAGACAGGTAGGCAAAACCACTTTGGTGAACCAATACTCTGAACAGATTTCCCTTCCATATTATTATGCTTCTTCAGATGCAGTGTTTGCCGATCAGGTTTTTTGGTTGGAGCAGCGTTGGAATGCGGCCAGGGCAATGCTCATTGATTCTGAAAAGAATGAAGGTGTGCTCGTTATAGACGAGATTCAGAAAATACAGGGATGGAGTGAAATAGTGAAGAAACTCTGGGATGAAGACACCAGAAATAAAACCGGGTTGAAAGTGATTCTCCTTGGATCTTCCAGGTTATTGATTCAAAAAGGGTTAACTGAATCTTTGGCCGGAAGGTTCGAGACCCTCTATGTTGGACATTGGACATTTTCAGAAATGCGCGATGCCTTTGGATTTACACCGGAGCAGTATGTGTGGTATGGTGGATATCCGGGTGGAGCCGGTTTGATCACTGACGAGGAAAGGTGGAAGCAGTATATCCGGGAATCACTCATTGAAACAAGTATATCCAGGGACATTCTGCTTCTTACACGGGTGGATAAACCCGCGCTCATGAGAAGATTGTTTGAGCTGGGGTGCATATTTTCGGGTCAGATCCTGTCTTATAGTAAAATTATGGGAGAATTACAGGAAGCTGGAAATACCACAACACTTGCACATTATTTGAATTTACTGGATACGGCAGGATTACTTGGCGGTTTGGAAAAATATAGCCCTGCTATCGTAAGGCAACGTGCATCAAGTCCAAAATTTCAGGTTCACAACACAGCGCTCATATCTGCTCAACATATAACCGGAATAAATGTTATTATAAATTGCAATGAAGATTGGGGTCGTTGGGTAGAATCAGCTGTTGGAGCGCATTTGCTCAACCACTCCTTGACAGGGCATTACAAGTTATATCACTGGAGACATGGGAGCTTTGACGTTGATTTTGTCCTTGAATTTGACGGAAGGATCATTGCGCTGGAAGTAAAAAGCGGAACCTTTGCCAAAGCGCAGGGATTGGGTGCATTCGCAAGAAAATTCAAGCCTGAAAAAACAATTGTTGTGGGAAAGTCGGGAATTCCCTGGCAGCAATTTCTGAAATTGGATCCTATCAGTCTTTTTTAATATTCAAAAGATTCCTAAATTTGCCCTCCGTTTTGACCCGTGGTGTAATTGGCAACACGTCTGACTCTGGATCAGAAAAGTCCAGGTTCGAACCCTGGCGGGTCAACAATTCTAAATCACATCCCTCTTTAATTCAGGCAATTAGAGAGGATTTTTCTTTTCAGGGGGAAGGCCACGGAGGTCTTTCTCATTAAAAATCTTTAAACGGACCACGTGGTTCAGCTTTGGCCATTTCAACCTGCCAGGCGCTGAATTTTCTTTTTATCTCGGCAAATCGTTCAGGCAGCACATCCGTCAGGTCGTTTTCTTCGGAGATATCCTTGGACAGGTCATAAAATCCTTTTTCATCAATATTGTAAACCAGTTTCCAGTTTCCGATCCGTGCAGCCATTTTCTCCCTGGCTTCCCAGTACATTTCCTCGCGTGCAAGGTCTTTATTCTCTCCTGAAAGAACGGGCATCATATTAAAACCATCAAGGATCAGGTCATCGGGTTTATCGATACCTGTAACAGATAAAATGGTGGGAAATATTTCCAGAGAACTAAGGAAATTATCGATTACCTGATCCCCGGGAATCCTGGCCGGCCATTTAACGATACAAGGCACACGGATTCCCCCTTCAAAAAAGTTGCCCTTTCCACCCCGCAGCGGATAATTGGCAACACTGCCTCCAGCACCATTATCCGACAAAAAGATAACCAATGTATTATCATCTTTACCGGCATCTTCAATCACCTGCATTATATTTCTAATAGCATTATCCATATCGGTAATGGCAGCCATGATCCCCTGACGATGATATTCACCTTTTTCGAATGCTTCCGGGTATATATCGAGATATTCCTGCGTGGCCTGCACAGGGTACCTGGGATCCTCCTTATGCTGATTGGATCCAGAATGGGGTGCATTAAAAGGCAGATAGAGGAAAAACGGCTTGTTGATATATTCCCTGACAAATTTTATGGCTTCCCTTTCAAACAGATTCGTACAGTATGTGCCATTATCTTTAATGGTTGGTTCATTATCATCGTACATTGACGGTACGCCATAACGTTCGTGTGTAAAGTAATCGATACCGGTATTTACGAATCCAAAGTAGCGGTCGAAACCTTGCTGCAATGGTAAAAACCGTCGTAGCTGACCCATATCCCATTTGCCGAAACACCCGTTTATATACCCGGCTTCCTGAAGGATCTCAGAAATTAAAACCTCCCGCTGATCGGTACCCAGGATTCGTTCCGGCGACACGCTATATTCATAAGGCGGATAAAGATACCCGTCATCGACCCTGTTGTTACGGAACAGTTCATAGGTACCGTTGCGTTGCGGATAACGGCCTGTCAGCAGGCTTGCTCTTGAAGGAGTGCAAAAAGAACAGGTAACATAAAAGTTCGTCAACCTGGCTCCCTCCGCTGCTATCCGGTCAAGCGTCGGTGTCTTTACATCTGTTGCCCCGTAGCAACCCAGATCGTGATATCCCTGGTCATCGGAAACAATCAGCACGATGTTCGGGAGATCAGTTTTACGAACAATATTTTTGCCCGATTGTTCCTGGATGGATGTACAAGCTGGGATTGTCAATAAAAGTGGAACCAGGAATTGTATGCACTTATCCATTACGTATATTTTATGGTTCTTTATAGGTGGTGATTTCATAAGTTTGGTTTTCGAATCAGCAGTATTTCAGATTTATCCCGGATAGTGTTCCCGAAACAGATAATTAACAAATGGCCTATTAGCCCATAAAAATAAACCATAAAAATAGCAATTAGTAATTTTCAATATTCATTTCAATCAGGTTTACAACTTTCTGCCAGAATCTTCGTTTTAATTCAGCATATCAGAGGATTCGGGTCATGAGATCTATTATTTTCCCGATAATTACCTTTATTTTTTTGACAGGCTGTTTTTCGGATAAGGATCATATTCCTGTTTTCCCTCAGGGGCAGGAAAATATTCCTACGGGAAGGGCTGATAAAATGCCTGGTGCACATGTCAGCAATGCTGAATTCCAGTACCGGATTAGTAAAATTGAATGGATATCCTCCCTTGAAGCCGACACGACAGTTACAGAATATTTTTACCGTAATGATCTATTGAACAGTGTGGTGAAATCCAATATCCTTGATACCTCATATTATATCTACTCAAACGATACTGTATATCTCGGGCGACAATTCCATACCTTTCAGGATGGGAAACTCATGACAAAATGTTTGAGATCTAATCCAGAATGGAGTGATGAATTTTCCTGGGATGGTAACATGTTATCTGGTATTCATTATGGGAATGAGGATTTCTTTCTGAAATACGATGTAAATGGCATATTGTCAGGTTTATCTGGTAGCAACTTTTGTATGTCCTATGAATATAACAACAATTCCCTGGAGAAGGTTATAAGTACTTATTATTTCACGAAGAGAAATTATTATAACCGCAAGAGAAAAGAAACCCTGGAATATGTGTATTCCTATAATGAAACCGGGCTCATCAGTCAGATTAGTTCATTCAATTTACCTGGAACGACACTCATATACAAATTTCAATATGATAACCTCGGCAGGCTTATAAGCCTGGAAATGGATACCGGGAAAAGTACCGGTAAATATCATTACTATTATGAATCGGGTAAAGGGAATGCGCTTTATTTATATCATCCGCAAGATCTGTTTCTCTGGCCTTTTGATTACTATATTGGATCAATTCTGTCTAATATTCCTTCAATTCAGTAGCAAATGAATTACTTATTATGAATGTGAGGTATTAATTATGTTGGCTTTTATTTTTGTTGATCCTCTAATTGGTAATTCTGCTCCAATACAATTATTTTCAATATGGCCTCATCGATCGACAAGATCTTCCAGGTGTAATCTGCTGTGCCTCCCCAGTATCCAACGGTGATTTCTATGACGGAATCATTCCTGGTCCAGGTCCCGTCATAGTCTGCATATGAAATGGGCGGGGTTCCACACCAACCAGCATTTTTACGTTCGATAAAAATATTGTCCTCATTGAATGATAAGCCGTATTCATTATCGACCAATCCTTCAGATCTCTCATATGTGACGATTGAATCATTCTGCTTCGGGTTGACCCAGCTTCCGATCAAAAGATCATTATTGGCAGCCTCGTTTTCATTGTTTTTTTCACAGGCCATTATCGCAAAGGCAAACAACAGAATGATCAATCTGGATGGTGAACTCATAAAGCAATGTTTTATCAAAAGACGAAGTAAGGGCTTCAGAAGTTGCGTGTGATCATAATCAGCATATTTATTGACTCAGATCAAGAATTTCCGTAACTTCTAATGTTGTATTAATTAAACCCTTAAACGACCATGAAAACCATATTGACATGCCTGATCTTTTTGCTTTCTATTGGTCCAGTTTTTTCCCAATCAGGGTGGTACTGGCAAAATCCGGTGCCTCAGGGAAATCCCCTTCACGATGTCTTTTTCACGGATGACACGAATGGCTGGGCCGTGGGTGATCTTGGTTCGATCCTGTATACCAGGGACCAAGGAACGACCTGGCTCAAACAGAAAAGCCATACCGATAATATTCTGTTCGCCGTCTTTTTCCGATTCCCTGATGATGGATGGGCGGTAGGACAGACTGGCACGATACTGCACTGGGACGGTGAAACATGGACACCCCAGAACAGCGGGTATACAGGGCTCTTGTTTGATGTCCATTTTGTCAATTCCCAAAAAGGATGGGCTGTGGGGCAGGATGAAACGGTACTCTATACATCAAATGGCGGAGATACATGGAGCAGGCTGACCTTTGAGGGAACGCAACACTATTTTTCCGTGTCATTCATCAATGAGAATGAAGGTTACCTGGCAGGTGCGGCTGGAAATAATGGAGTAATCAAATACACCGAAAATGGCGGAGAAACCTGGGATATTGAAATAATCCCGGCCAACAGGATGAATTCCATTTTTTTCGCCGATGAAAATTCAGGCTGGGCCGTGGGGGATAACGGGGCAATTTTCCATAAGGCACATGCTGACAGTGCCTGGGTATTGCAGAATTGCGGCAGTACCAACGACCTGGCATCTGTGAGTGCCATCAACCCTCACCAGGTCTGGATTGCAGGAAAGGAAGGCATTATATACCATTCCAATGATGACGGAGATACATGGTTCCCGGAGGACAGCAAGGTAACCGACGATCTGAATTCGATTTTTATTTTAAACGGGGAAAGCGGCTGGGCGGTCGGAGATGCAGGCACATCAATACATACATATAATGGGGGAGGTGACTGGCTGACTTTGAGTACCACCGGTCCTACAGGGTATTTATATGGCATATCTTTCATGTATCCGGAGCTTGGCGTGGTTGTGGGGGAAAACGGGCTGATTTACTCCACGCTTGATGGCGGAGAAAACTGGGTGAAGGATACCAGCCATGTATCTGTTGATCTCTATGCTGTTGATATT
>LJUP01000111.1 GCA_001303955.1 Bacteroides sp. SM23_62
CTGAATAATAATTGGTAGCGGTATTCGAGGTAACAATGTCCTTCAGTTATTATTGAGTCCCCCTCCTTCCTACCTGCTATTTCTGAGATCCCCATCTGTTTAAATCCCGAAAACCCCTTCCCCTTGGCATAATATTGAGAGATTGAATCAAATGAACCCATAAGAGAAGGAGAGTATTTGACGCTCATCAGCTGTATTAGCAAAATGTAATAAGGTATCATGCTACAGATCAATGAATTGGGAAAAGCTTTACCTGGAAATGATAAGTTTATCATAGCTGCTTGAATCCAGATCCCTGGGGCCTGCTTTCAGGATATAGAGTCCTTGTCTCAGACCTGCCAGATTGATCATAAGCGGAGCATTGTTGCTGACCTTATGGTTACCTGTGTATTGAGGCACCCCATGCATATTGTAAATCGTGATATTCAGGTCCCCGTAATAACCCGAAACGGATAGCCTGAGCCTTTGGTCCCTGATTGGATTGGGAAAAATGATCAGGTCAATAGGATCATTTTTGCCGGAGATTTCCATCACATAAGTGTTTGTTATTTCCTCACAACTGGACCATTTAAAGGCAAAGTTCTCACCAGTTGAATGTAAAGGTATTTCGAATCCCCTGTCAGATCCCCAGTACACAGCACATTCAGCAGGTACAGTCTCCCGCTCACCCCATTGGTCATCATTTAAAAAATAATACGCTCCGGCAGTGCCAACGCTTACCTGAGTGGCGTATCTGTATAGATGATTGCCCACAAAAGTCATCTTGTTCAGCTGCCAAAGCTTGCCGGAATGATCGGGGAATTCACCAGTTACATAAACCCCGCTTTTGATTTGAACATCGGTCATGTCCACCTCAAATTTCACCGTTACCTTATTTTTCTCGATGAAAGTGGCCATTAGCGTTTTATCTGAATCCATCTCTATGGTCAAGGGATTTGAAGTGCTGGTAGTATCCCCTGTCCATCCAGTGAATAACCAACCGATTGCCGGTGCTGCCGTGATGCTGACTTGCGTGCCCTGGCTGAAAAGACCACCAGTAGGTGACGTGAATCCTTGTCCCGAGATAGCTGTAGCAAGTGAGTATTGCGGGATGGAATCACAGGCAGCCCATTGACAAGCAAAAATCTCACCGGATGATCCTTGCGGAACATGATAACGGCGGTCTGACCCGGAAATTAAGGCACATTCGGGCGGAACGACTTCCCGGGCAATCGGGATAGTATCATTCAGAAAGAAAAAAGCACCACTTGAATCAGGGTAGATATAGGCAGTGTAGGCATATATATCATTGCCTTCCAGCGTCATCCGGTTGAATGCCCAACTGTCCCCATCAAAGTTTTCAAAATCACCTGTCAGGTAAACTCCCTTCGATACGTCTATCCCCTTCATATCAACTTTAAAGGTGACTGGTACCTTCCCGCTGAAGGCCATCATCCAGTTCACACCGTCGTGCAGGTTGTGATTGAAATCCCATAAAGCTTTGTTCTCCCAGGATGAGCCGGGTCCCCAGCGGTCCGCATATACATAACAATTGCTGGCCACCCATTCACCGCCCCAGACCAGGACACCCGAACCACCGTTGTCCAGCACTTCCTCAGTCAGGTCGATCAAATATTGTTTCTGGGTCTCAGTAGTCGGCGGACTGGCATATCCAAGCGGAATGTTTTCCTCACCGAGAATATCAACATGGTTGTCATTTCCTCCACTGGTAAACAACTGTGCGGTTTCCATGACCAGAAATTCGATCTGGTAGGTATCGATGATGTAGGAGACATAATCCCCCAGGGTAGTGAAACCGGCATAGTCACCTTTGTTCCATCCAGGGTAAAGGGTAATGCCTATCATGTCAAAATCGAGACTGTGGGGAGAGTGTTCTTCAAGCCACCATTTTGTCCGGGAGGGTCCCATCATATGAAAACAAACCGTAATGGAGGTATCGTACTTTTGTGAGATGTCCCGGACGGCACGGGAACCGGCATTGTGGATAGCCGCACTTCGTGAAGGATTATACGCGGGAAGCTGGGCTTCCGGGATGTTGGGCATCAGTCTGTGCCAGACGGATTCGTTACCAATAGAAACGATTTCAGGGATCAGTCCAGCACTGCAATAATCATCCAGAACACCATAGGTATGGTAATACACCGAATCCGTGATCTTTTCAAGATCTGAAGCTATTTCCTGCCACGCCAGGGGGGCCACATAGGGATTCAGTTTCTGGCTGTCTTCCAAAGCAACGGATTCATAACTGAAGGTCAGCAATGATTTGAGCCCGACATCCTTTGCCCGCTGCATATTGACCTTGATCTTTTCGGCTGACCTGAAATCAAGGCTTTCCCAGTTTGAATAACTGCTTGCATAGGGAGGCAGGTCGACCCGCAGCCGGACGATATTGGCACCGTGGTTGGCCAGGCTGACATAAGGATCCTTGGCAACATTGTTCTCCCTGTAAACGATCCCGCAATTATTCTCATGATGGTCGGCCATGCCCATGGTGGTACCAATATAAATCTGCTGGGCGGATATTTCCTGCCACAGCAAAACTAACAAGATCAACTTGCCAACTTTTCTGATCATGCCCTTGCCTGGAAGCAATAGCCCATGCCAACCATCTCACTGGCAATGGCATGGGCTGTTTCTAGGAATTAATAATACGCTGTTACTGAATCCTGATCTTACTATTGAGGACACCTTTTTGGGTAGTCATCTTGAGAATATAGATTCCCGGAGTCAGATCTTCCACATTCACCTGCTGGATATTCTGACGGATGATGGATTTTTCCAGTTTTCCGAGGATAGAATAGATATGAATTTCTGTTACATCGGTACCCTGAATATACAGGATTTCGCTGGCCGGATTGGGATACACCGTGATCCCCGCCATTCTGTCTGTGTGGATCCCGGAAGTAACCTGCTTCACCAGTGATACGAAATTCACCTCTGCCCATCCGTCATCGAACTCTTCACCGTCAGGATGCCAGATGTTGTCCAGTTCGACGATGAGATATTTCCCTGCATGGACAGATCCTGCTTCGATGCCGAAAACGTGCTTGAATTTGGCATAATCGCAGGTATTGACCCCTGTGGCAGGATCAATATCATTCAGGTTCTCCTGTACATCCAGGTCGGTTCTCACCGTGGAATCGGCCTCCGAAACACTGAAGATTGTATTCACCGAGTATGAATCCCAGGAACTCCTGGCCGACATGGTCAGGGTGTAAGTCGCAGCTTCCGGGCCGATAACATCTACCACCTGGTAGAGGGTAGAATCAAAGGAAGCCAGGGTAACCATGGGACCCCAGACGCCTCCCTGCAGGGAATCTCTTGGCATGTCCGTATTCCAGTGCAAAACATCCTTCAAACTTTCTGTTTCCGGATCTGACCCGGGCACCTTCTCGGAAAAGTCCCCGTTCCGGATGAGCTCTCCCGCAGGGATGACCGTAACACGTGTCAGTACGGTATCCGAGTTGACCTGCCCGTCATTCACATACAATGCAAAATCATAGGAAGATAACTCGGTTACATCAGGAGCAGTAAAGGTAGGATTTACGGCATTGGGATCTGACAATGTGATCCCCGGGAAAGTGCTGATCCAGTGGAAGGCCAAACTGTCTCCGTCCGGATCTGAACTGCCGGATCCATCAAGGGTCACGAGTTCACCGCCTTTTGCGCTCTGGTCATCCCCTGCATTGGCGATTGGGGGATTGTTTACACCGGGTAATCTTTTCAGCATTACCACATCATCAATGTTGGTATAGGCGCTCCCTTCAACAGGATCCTCAGGGGTACAACCGAACTCAACAATGAGGTGCTTTCCAGCATGTTCCGTTCCCTGTGAAAATACAACCGAGAGAGCCATCTCGTCAGTCATGATATCCAGTGAATCGGTGACCAGCGGCGTGCGAATGGTCGAATCCGCATCAGATGTGCTGATGATCACGATCACGCTGCCGGTATTCCAGGCGTCGCCCGCCGAGAAGGAAAGGTCATATCGAACCGAATCGGCCGAAATAAGCTCGACCACCTGGTAGAGGGTAGCAGAGTCGTCAGAGGCTATGGTCACGTGCCTGTCTGCGGCCTCTCCCCAGACACCCGATTCAGGGGAAACCTTGTCCATGTGCCAGTAGGGCAGTCCCGCAATGGTCGTGTCACCAGGTGTGGCAAGTTCGAAATCTCCGTTCCGGATCACATCCTCCTGGGCAAATGCCAAGAGGACAGTGCAAATAAATAAGAGAGAAGTAATGAGTTTTTTCATAACACAGATGTTTGATTAATAATAGATTAATTGGGGAATCAGTTCATATTTTTCTTTACAGTTTACGGAGCAATCTAACCCGGTCAATAGCTACGAAACTTTCGGCCCATATGGGATTTTCCGAATCCCAGGTGTGCCTTTGTTCAAAATCGATGGCCACCTTTCTGCTTACAAAAGGTGAGATGGCATCGATGGTGATCGACTGGCTCAGGCGGACAAATCCTCCCGGATCCATCCCCAGGGTATCATATGATTCACTGAGCACGGTTATAAAATTGTAATTCCCTGCCTCTTTCTCGAAGACAATGATCCGGGAGAGCATGACCGCAGGATATTGCTTCCCCTGCCAATCTGGCTGGTTGGATAACAGAGATACATCGAATTCCAGGGTATACCGTGCATTGGGATTGATCATCTCTGCTATGGGCTGGTACAATCCCTGGGTATAAGATCCTAACTTTGCCACGAACCTCCCTTCCGGGGCATCCTGCAATTCAGTTACTGCAGCCTTGGGGGCCCATGCTTCCGCCTTTCTGAACAAACTCCAGCCATTCACATCATTGAAGTCTTCGGTGCTGTAGCCCGGCATTTCGAATCCAGGATTGATTACCGCGGTATTTGCACTCCCGATGATCTCACCATTGAAAAAATAGATGGCATTCTGCAGGTCAAAGGTTCCCTTGTCGAGCATACGCTGGGTTAGGTCCACGGCCGCTAGTATCTGGTTGGCCTCATCGAGGGCATCTTGCAGGATGGCCTTGTTCCCGGGTTTCACATTACCTTCCTGATTACCCTCTTCGGTTATTGCTAAAATGACATTGCCGTAATCAACGATTTCCAGGGCAATGGATCGAAAAGGTACCATCTGGTCGAAGAAGATTGAATCAGCCTGAAGGAGGGACGCATAGGCCAGGTCCACTTCTTCCTGTGTGGCAGAGCTGTTTTCATCCACCAGACGGGCTGCATCGATGACAACCTGGTAAGGCTGTTTGGAACCGGATTTGTATTCCCCTTCTGCGGTTCCTTCCACTGCGGAGCCAAGGAAACTGGTAGCCCGCCTAATCTCATAGGAAAGGTAGTTTTTAAAAACGATATGGGAATAATCCTCCTTCTTTTCACATGAGACCACGAGTAAAAGTACAATTAAAATGGTCGAAATTTGGATTAAGCTCTTCGTTGTCTTCATTGAATACACCTGTTTATCACATTAAAAACCAGGGTTCTGAATAAGTCCAGGATTTGAGGCAAGCGCACTGGAAGGAAGCGGAAGCAATAGATATCGTTCCGCCCCAACCGCCTCCCAGTCAGCCGATTTGGACTTGATATACTCGATCATGCTGTTGTAATCCATCCGGATCATATCCCTTCTGGCATGCCCTTCGAAATAAAGTTCCCACCTTCGCTCATTGCGAATGTGATCCAGGAGGGATTGCGAGGTAAAATTGCCTGCATCAAGCGCCGGTAAACCCGCCCTTGCCCGCACCTTGTTAACTTCTGTTACCGAACTTTCCAGATCTCCCAGGTTGGCCAGGGCTTCTGCCCGCATCAAAAGTACATCGGCCAGGCGGATCACGGGGTAATCGGTTCCAGAACTGAAACCTTCGGTAGCAGGATCGGCCGGGTGCTTGAGCAGCATGATGGGATCTTCTGTGGCATCGGTGGAACTGAACAGTCCGGCTTTCCTCAGATCGTTATTCTCAAAAGTGCTGAAAAAAGAAGAAGTAACCCTGATATTGCCACTCCAATCGTAATATTTGTCATAATCCGGTTTTTCAGGTGCCCTCCAGAGGTATACCTGCAGTACGCAGGCATCTATAGCCGGACTCGTACCGGCAATGAAAGGGATCACCCATATGACCTCCTTGTTGTTGAAGCCTTCATTGGCCAGGGAGAAGATATCCAGGTAATTGGATTCCAGGGAATACTCTCCTGAAGAAATGATCTCCTGGCAAACAGCGGCACATTCCGTCCATTTTCCCTGCTGAAGATAGGCCCGCGCCAGCATTCCCCTGGCAGCATGGCTGGTGACCCGCCCGTAATCCTGTTCCCCCATGGAGATGAGGGTGGATTTATCCGGTAACCGGTCTATGGCATTTTTAAGATCACTCTCAATCAGGGTATAATTGCTTTCGACGGTCTGCCGCGGGATCTCCGTGGGAGCCTCGAGGGTGGTTGTAATTTCCGGCATGCCCCCGAACCAGTTCACCAGGTAGAAATAGATCATGGCACGGAGGGCATATGCTTCACCGATTACCCGCTTTTTTACCTCCTCATCAATATCCATATCCGGTACCCGGTCCAGTACTGCGTTGGCATGGTTTACGGTACGCCAGAAGGAAGGCCAGATTCCCCAATCCACGAAGTCCGGCGTGGTTCCCGACCAGCCTGTGTATGCCTGATAATCGAGGGTGCCAAAATATCCGCCCGTGCCGATATCGGTCCCCATATCCTCAATACAAAACTGCCAGAAGGTGAATCCCTCCCAATCCCCGCCCAGGGAGCCATAGGCGGCCATGATCGCACTTACGGCATCCTGTTCGGTCTGCCAGAATTCATCATCCGTGATCTGACCGTATATTTTTTCTTCCAACACATCATCACATGCCCATGCAAGGATCAAGAGGAGGGTGACTGGCAAAATATACAGGTATTTCATAATCTACAGTTTTTCTTAAAATGACGCATTTACCCCCAAGGTAAAGACCCTTACGAAGGGTATTAAATTATAATCCGAATCGATGGCCCACACATCGGGATTAATCCCAGAGTATCGTGTGAACGTGAGCAGATTGGATGCGCTTCCGAATATTCTGAGGTTCTTGATGGGTTTGTCTCCTTCAAAATAAATTTTGTAGGTCAGGGTTAAGTCCCTTAACCTGAGAAAGGACCCATCTTCAATGGCCCAGTTGCTTCTTACCAATTTTTCATCCAGGTTTCTGGTCAGGGAGGGTACATCATTGGATGGATTTGAAGGTGTCCACCTGTCCAGTACCCGAGTGGCTTTATTGTTTCCGTACTGGTGACTTGGGAAGGTTAACGTCGCCTTGTTGACATTAACTACGGCTTTGTCAAATACTCCCTCGAAGAAAAAGCTAAGCTCAAAGTTCCTGTAATTCAGCTGGCTGCTAAACCCTCCGGTGAATACTGGATTGGCATCTCCCATAAAAATCCGGTCTTGCTCTGTGATTTGGCCGTCGGGGCCTGGTATCATTTCACCATTTTCTCCTATACCGTTGATATCTGCGAGTTTCGGATCTCCTGGCTTTGCATTGTAAGTAGCCGCCTCTTCCTGCTCGCTTTCCTGCCAGATGCCAATAAAATCATACCCCCAGATGGCATTGAGGGGATAACCCTTTTGTTTGATCCCAGTATATCCATAGCTGGTCCGCTCAATCCAGACGTCCTTGTCAAGAATGACATCTCCATCCAGATCGGTGATTTCATTTTTGTTATAGGAAATCCACAATCCCGGCTTCCATTTCAATTCACTGTTGAAGAAACTAAGGAAGAGGTCTAGTTTGGCCTCGATTCCGGTGTTGATCATGGAGCCCCGATTGATCATGATGTTGGTATATCCAAGCTCACGGGGCACTTGTCGGTTCAGGATCAGATCTTTATGCTGGGTCGAATAGTAATTCACCTCAGTATAGAATTTCGGATTCCCTATTTCCAGTCCCACGTTCAGGGTATAGGTATTTTCCCACCTCAGTTCAGGGTTTGGTATATAAGCTTGTTCAGGATTATAAGTATTCCCCCAATAGATGGCATTGGTGATTCCTCCCCCTACATGTACGGGACGGAAACCAATTAGCTGCTGTGTTCTGAATCCGGGGATGTTGTCGTTCCCTGCCAATCCGTATCCGGCCCGAATTTTAAAAATTGAAAGGAATGGGACCGCATTGCTGAAGTATTCCTCCTGATCCATCCGGTAGGCCAATCCGAAGGAAGGAAAATGTCCCCATTTATGTTCAGGCCCGAACACCGTAGCACCGTCCAGTCTGTAGTTGATGGTCACTAGATAGGTTCCCCTGTAATCGTAATTGATCCTTCCCAATCCCGACACCACCTGTTTTTCATACCAGTTACTTCCCATCTGCCGCTCGAGCAGTCCTGCATTTATATTATAAAAACCAATGTTCGGATAGGGAAAGTTCACCGCAGATGACCAATGACCTCGATTGCGGAAGTGCTGATAGGACCCACCTGCCATGATGGAGATGGTATGTTCGCTGAACTGATTGGTATACTGGAGGAAAAAGTCAGTATAGATCTGCCGGTTACCGGAGGATGATATGTTGGCCTCCGTATCCTTCTCAGTAGCATAAAAAGGCTTGAAACGCTGGAAAAAACTTTCGGAGTTATTCACTGTTATACCCCCTTTCACAGAAGCTCTCAGACCTTTGATAATTTCATATTCGAGCCCACCCGACATCCTCGTGGTATTGTCTTCTGAAAAGCTCTCCGAGGCATCTTCCGGCCATAGCGGGTTATAATACCAGCTTCTATTGGCTTCGAATGCATGCTGAGAGAGATTTCCGTCTTTGTCATAGACGGGGGAAGATGGAGAGAAACCCAAAGATCGCTCAAATGAATTCTCTACCAGGTTCCGGTGTTCATTGGTATAGTTCAGGTTCAGGTTGAAAGAGAACTTTTTGTAATCATAATCCAATCGAGCCAGTGTATTGATCCTTCTGTAATTGGAAGGCCCGATAATGCCCTGTCCCCCGTAATAATTTGCCGCAGCCCTGTATTTCACTCCTTCTCTTACTCCGGATAAGGACAGGTTGTGTTCCTGTGAAAAGTTCCCGGAGTTGATCACCTCATTCTGCCAGTTTGTGTTGTGAAGGGTGTCCCAAGTGCCGAATGGATGGGGATAGCCATTGCTGGGTCCATAGCCTCCCAGCTGAAGATTTGGATCATGGGCCAGGTCGTAATAGAAGCGGGCATATTGCTGTGCATCCATCACATCAATGGTTCTGGCCACCGTCTGGGTAAAAACCTTGGCACTGTAATCCACCTGGATACCCTGTTTATTGCCCTGCTTGGTGGTTATGATAATCACCCCATTTGCTCCCCTGGAGCCATAAATGGCAGTGGCAGAGGCATCTTTCAGGACATCAATCTGCTCTATGTCACTTGGATTAATGGTATTGATATAGGAAGTATTGTCCATGGGGAAACCATCAATAACGACGAGGGGCTGTCCTGCTTCCCCTTCCTGAAATGAACTGGCTCCCCTTAGAATGAATTCGGGAGTTGCACCCGGATTTTGGTTGTGGCTGCTGATATAGAGTCCGGTAACACGGCCCTGCAGCATCTGGGCAGCATTGGAGATCCCGGAGACATTAAGTTCCCTGGGTTTCACGGATGTTACTGAGCCGGTAAGGTCACTTTTCTTGGCTGTCCCATACCCCACCACTACTACTTCCTCCAGGTTTATCAGATCCTCGGTCAGAACAATCCTCATGGAGTTCCTGCCAGCCACTGTTATCTCCTGGGTGATGTATCCAACATAGGAGATCAGAAGCACTGGTTTTTCCGTGAGGAGGGAAAGTGAGAAGAAGCCATCAGGGTTGGTTATTGTTCCATTCTGTGTCCCCTGTTCCAAGACATTAACGCCGGGTAATGTCTCCCCCTCGGCACCTACAACAGTTCCTGTGACAATAGCTTCTTGTGCTACAACGGTCAGGATTGAAAAGAACAGGATTAAGGTAGATAGCAGGTATTTCATGATCATCTGTTCAGTTTTGATCGCATAATTCATATGGGTAGATTTTCACCCCTTTCACAACGCGTGAAATGGCGCCGCTTTTACTGGGGTTGTCGGGACTGAGTCCAAGATCCAATGACTTAAAGAAGCCAAGCAACTGGGCCGGTAATACATTGCATATAGAAAGATACTCCTCATCCAGATGGCCCTGGTTTTCTGAAAGTACGATACTCAGGTCCATTTTTTCCACGATGAATTCCTCAATATCTTTGGTTTCAAATATGCCGATTCTGTAAAGGCACTGCTTACCTCTTTTCATCCCAGTTACCAGATCCCTTTCATAACACAAGGCATAGGGATGATTTGAAAAAAGATTGACCACCAGGGTTTCGCTATTAACCACTGCCTTAGGACCATGCCTGAAGCCGAGGAAGGTGTCCATTTTGCTGACAACATTCCCGTCAGTCAGTTCCTGCAGCTTCAAATTGGATTCATTGGCTGTTCCCCACTGTGGGCCTGATCCCAGAAATACAGCCCTGCTGAAAGCTATTCCTGCAACTTCCTTTAAGCTCCATGCATAATCCGTCAGAATCCTGTTGCCATACGATATCATTTTCAGAACCCTTTGTTTTTCCTCTTTCAATGAATGGATTCTTGATATCAGCACTCCTGCCAGCATCATTCCGGTATAACTGCTGGTCATGGCCAGGCTCCGGTCGTTGGAATTTTCCGGGAGACATACTACTGCGGCACAGCTTTCCGGGCTGTTTCCTGACCTGGCAAATGAAATAAGCAATATCTTTTCCTGCTTATTGAAATAATCTGCGGGATGAGTTACCAGATCGGTGGTGGCAATGGCCCGTGTGGACACTCCCCAGCGCTTCACAAAGTCCTTTTAGAGAGACAAGCCAATAAAACCACTCGTACCAGCCCCGGTAAGAATGATTTTATCTGATCTTTTCATTGCATCACGCATGAAACAACTGATCTCGGTCTCCTGGCTACGGATTAATTCGTAAACCTCTGACCACACCTCAGGTTGCTGCCAGATCTCCCTGGCAGTGTGAATACCTCCTGATCGTATCAATGCGGATTCTTCAATTCCCAGTATACTTTTCATTATTAGAGATCCAGAACCATGACAAGATACAAATTTTTCTATATTTTCTTTACATTATCTTTATTTTTTAAAAACTTTCTTTACCTTATTTTATATCTGTTTGTTTACTTCAACTTTTAAAAAATATTGTAATACAATGGTTGTGAAAGTTTTGGGGTAAAACAGTTGCATGCAGAAAACAAATGCTAAGGACACTGTGGAGAATAACAGATCTATGTTAACAGGATGAGTCATCGGTTCAGATCCGTTATCCTCCGGAATATGCTAAAGGATTACCCAGTTCTAAAAAAAAACGGCACCGCAGTCTTCCATTTGGTTCACGCAGGAAAGGTCATGTCCGAAAACATTGCTTAAAATCTTATTTGACCTTTATTTCAACAGGATTCATCGCACCGATCTGGACCGTGTGGGTACCCTTCTCTTTGAATGATAACTGTGTCCATATCAATCGCTTTTCCTCCCCCGGTGCCAGAGCCACTCTTTTGTATGTGTATGGTTCCCCATCCATGAGCAGAAACTGTCGCGATTTAAGCAATCCTTTACCTGCTTCTGCTGAGTTTTTAATGATTACACTGACATCAAATATTTCCCCCCTTCCAACTTCTTTTAAAATCTGCAGATTTCTGTAATGGAAATCGGGCGTTACATCCATATTATCTGATATTGATATCTCCAACGGATCTATATTCCAACCTTCCAGCATCAGGTAGGGCATGGTGCCCTCCAGATCTTTAAGGTCGAACTTTACTGTCACTTCTCTGGTTTCACCCGGCAGCAAACTGAAGTATTTTGCTCCCCAGTAAGATGGCAATAGTTCTTCTCCATGGATTCCTCTCAGGATTTTTGGATTGATAAAGAACGCCAGTTTGCCGGTCTTGTTGCCTATGTTGATTCTTACCTCTGAGTCTTCCCCATTTTCATGATAAGATGCGTGTGCATTTAGAGAAGTTTGGGGTAAATTCATCAGGTCGGTATACTGTGCTATGGTATCATACTTCGTTGATAACCAGTAAAAATTGGAGCTGATCAAACCGCCCTGTTCGTTGTTGAGCTTAAGGCTCAGGAAATAGTTGTCAGTCAATCCTTCTATGTCTAGCGGTAATTTAAAAACTGGAATGACGTCATCAGGTGCTATATCGATGGTTTTTAGCTGTACAAGTTTTTCGGTCATATTAAAATTGTAAACCTTTGCACTTACGTCCAAATTTTTAAATCCTTTGTAAAGATCATTAACTACCACTACCGTACTGTCATCATAGCAATACTGGATATGGATGGGTTCAAAAGCCTGCTGAACGGCCGAATATGCACCGTTCGGCCTTAAATAATAGTCATACAGGAAATAACACAAAGAGGGCCATCCAGCGTTCAACCTGTAGATTAAAATACCGCTTGCCGCGTATTTATTTTTTCTGAATGCTTCAGCCATGGCACGGTACGATTCCTTTTGAAATACCTGCGCTTTCATGGTATAGGATTCTAGATCAGCAGGTCTGCCATATCTGTAATGAAAGGCATTCGTGGCATTTACCGAATACTCATCGGATGACTGACGGACTTTCCATGCTTCGTTAATCGGCCACAGATCTTCTTTGGGCATCATGGCAACCATGCTTTCCATCGGTGGTATCTGCTCTCCTCCCGGCCCAATTTCTGTATTTAATTCGAGGAATTCATATTTGCCAAACCATGTACCATCCTCATTCTCAATTACATCCTTTTTACCATACCACGCTGTTGGATGTAAATAGATATAGGTGTCGGGATAAGGGTCATGGTCCAATCCGGTACATCCGCAGAGAGGAGTGGTGCTGTACATGGAATTAGACTGATAGGGCCTTGTTCCGTCATATTCATTGACGATGTCAACATAGATTTTCTCTGCCCGCAAAGGTACAGGATTGTCGCTGGCCAATAACCAGTTAATGAAACAAGGGTGGTTGCGCTTGCGGATAACCTGATCGCGAAGACTTAATCCTGCAATCTCATAGCTGTGATCCGACCATGCATCCCAGCGTTCCCATATGGAACAACAATTGGGACCATCAAAGATCATGATCCCATATTTATCGCACAGATCAAAAAAATGATCTGTTCCCCAGAAACCCTCGGTGCGGATAGCATTGAAACTCATGTTACGCATATGCAATATTTCTGCTTTATTACGCTGGGGATTTTCTTCCATCATGGCCGTTTCCGTCCAGTTCCCCCCTTTTATGAAAATCTTTTTACCGTTTACATAGTAAACCCTTACCAGTTTCTGATCCACATCAGGAAAAAAATCCTCGAGCGTTGTAGATATTTCACGCACTCCAAATCGGACCACCTGATTATCCGATAGGGTACTATCTGCATCCTTTGCTTCTAATTGCAGATCATATAAGCTTTGCCTGCCCGACATATGGGGCCACCAAAGGCAGGGTCTTTCCATCCGTACAACATGCCTGACACGTTTTGTCTCTTTGGGTGACAGATCCACACAATAATCGAAACTGTAAGTTTCTCCATCGCCTGTGGAATTGCCTCCTTCGGCAATATTACCCACAGGAATGATCTTCGCTGTCAATTCAGCTGAAACTGCCTTATCACTATTGTTATACAGGTCGGTCGACACAGTCACAAAGGCCACAGTGGTATCAGGAAGGTTGAGTTCAGTGATCACATGCGGATAACGTATTTTAATCTTGCCATTTCTTACGAGTTTCACGTCATACCATATACCCGCATCCTTGTCAGGTACCATACGTGTCCCCTGCATCCAGCGGATGGAGAGATCGGTACCCCTGACCGGGGGTATGATCTCGAGGGCCAGGGTATTTGTATTGCCTCTGATGGCTTCTTCTGTGATGTCCAGCTGATACAGCCTATGCGCACCTTCAATTTCTGTGGTATCTGCAATGAGATGTCCGTTTAACCAGATGTTGGCTTTGTAATTAATGCTGCTGAAATTTAACCAGATAAAATCATCGCCTTCAGGCAATACAAATTCAGTCCTGAACCACCAGGGAACGCTGAATGGGCTGTCCTCAGGGAGATCATACAAATAGTTAAAGGCGTGTACTTCAAAGTATCCAGGGGTTTCCACAAGATTATTTCCATAATAAGGATCCTTATATTCCCCAGCGTTTACAAGGGCTTCCAACAGGGTTGACGGCATGGTAGCTTGATGCCAGTCTTTTGTTTGAAATCGGGGGCTCGAGATTTCGCTGCCGCTGCCTGAAATTTCCATGGATGATTGTATGGCCCAATTTTCTTTTAGAAGTTTTGGGCCATGATCCGGTTGTGCATATCCATCCAATAGTACGGTTCTGAATAAAATCAGTATTGTCAATGAAACTGTTTTTTTTATCATCACCGGTCTTTATTGACAGATTTCATACCGCTTTCAAGCACATTAAATGGCTGATTTCTGTCTCCTTGCCTCAGATTAACCAGAGAACCTCTTACCATACCCCAGGTTGCTGGAAGTTCTTGCTTACAATTTGAATACCATCCGATTGCATGAATGCTGATCCTGCATTTACCAGATTACTCTTCATTTTTAGAGATTCAGAAACAATGACAAGATACAAATTTTTCTATATTTTCTTTACATTATCTTTATTTATTAAAACTTACGTAATCTTATTTATTTTCTGTCTATTTGTTTCCGAATTTACCAAACTATTCAAAGACAATGGTTATGAAAGAATATAAAGATACTGTGGAGCGCAGAAAACACATTCTCATGTTACTTGTCTGAAAAGGAACAGATCAATGTATGAGAATTGAGTACTCGTTTCAAAGTGACGGAAAAAACCATCAGGAATGATCTGAAACGCCTGCAAAAACAAGATTTGCAGATCCGGTCCGGGGTGGTGCCAATCTTTCCAGGAATAGGCAGTGGACGGAAAATCAGATCTCTGAAAAACATAGGATCAACCTGCACAGAAATGAAAAGACAGGTGACCTGGACATAGCCTATGAGTGGATTCAGTTCTCCTATATTAGGCAGAACATGCTCGTTGACAATATCAGGAGAAAATCACTTACCCTGGTCGGTACGATTGCAGAACAGGGCCTTAAGAACTTTTTCGTGGACTAACTGTTAGGCTCCATAAAATCTGCAAACCGCTAAACGAGTAAATGGATGATTAAAAATCCAGTTTCTTCTTTAATTTCGGGAGTCCGGATTTACTGACCGGAAGTTTCACCCCGTTTTTAAGAATAACGATGTAGGATTCCTTCTCGTACAACTGCATCTGAGAGATCTCTGATAGTCTGACGATGTAGGAACGGTGTATCCTGACAAAATCCTCCGCAGGCAGGTGTGCCTCGAAGAATTTCATGGTTTTCTGCTTCAGGTGCTTTGAATTCCGGGTGTAGACCATGACATAATCATCCTGGGCTTCCAGGTAGATGATATCATTCACGGGGATTACGTGGATCTTGGAGCGTGATTTTACCACCACCCTGTGTATTTCCTCCTCGAGCTGTTCACGGTGTTCCACCAGGCGGTTAATGGACTCTGCATCTCCTGATTGCACCCTCTCACGGGCCTTTCCCACAGCCTCATCAAACCGGTCTTTTGAATAGGGTTTCAGGAGATAATCAAGCGCGTTATGTTCAAATGCCTTCAGGGCGTATTGATCATAAGCGGTTGTAAAAATGATGGCCGGATGATGTTCCAGTACCTCCAGCATTTCAAATCCGGTGAGTTTGGGCATCTGTATATCCAGGAAAACCAGGTCGGGCTTCATTTCGTTGATGGCTTTCAGTCCACTGAAGCCATCTTCATACTCCCCTATCATTTCAAAATCCTCATGGTTTTCCAGGTAGTCCTTTATCAGGTCACGTGCCAGTTTCTCGTCTTCTACAATGATGGTTTTGATCATGGTTTTTCAAATTTGTGGTATTTGCAGTTTTACTTCAAATTCATTTTCAGATTTACGTACATGCACCAGATCGTCCCTGCCGTATATTAACATCATCCTGTTCCTGACATTCCTGAGGCCGATTCCTGCCCCTTTGCGGGCAACCTGCTGGCTGTCGAAATTGTTCCGGATGCATATTTCCATGCTTTTTGCCACGGACTCGCAGGACATTTTTATGGTAATGGGCTCAGTGCTTTCATAAACCCCGTGTTTAACAGCATTTTCGAAGAGGGGTTGCAGGATCATATTGGGAATGAGTCCCTGTTCACATCCCTTGCTGATCTCTTTCTCGAAAATCAGTTTTTCACCGAACCGTATCTTCTCTATCTGCAGGTATAATTCAATATTTTTAATCTCGTCAGAAAACCTGGTCTTCTCCCGTTCACCATGTTTCAAAGCATAACGCAGGAATTCCGATAGCTTGATGATCATATCCCTGGCCATTTCCGGATCGGAGATAGTCAGGGAACTGATGGAATTAAGGCTGTTGAACAGGAAATGCGGATTCAGCTGTGAACGGAGGACATTCAGTTCAGATTCCTTGACAAGCAGGTTTAATTTCGCTTCATTCAGGTTTTTGGCTTCCAGTTCCTTGCTGTAAATGAAGAGGTGGTAGATCAACAGGGTAACCCCGTAATAAAGTATCCCGGTTGCCAATCGTGCAATGAATGAATCATTAAGGAAGGAAAAATAGGTCTCATCATCGATCAGGATGAGTTTCAGGATCATATACCCGAGATAAAGCCAACCCGTAATGATAACGACACCGACAATCAGATAGGTGATCACGATACCGATGGAAAGCTTTCCCTCGGGATTTCCATATCTTATAGGATACCAGACCGTTACTGCCAGAAAGGCAAACAGCACATTAAAAACCAGGCTGTCAATGATCGCAACATAGAGCTTCAGGTCTGAGGCTAAAATGATCAGGATTGTCTGGAGTATCGAGATGACAAGCCAGACAATTACGTATATGTAAAAATGCTTTAATCTTTCAATTAAGGGATTGCTCATGATCAGGTTCCTTAGAAGCTAACTACATCCCCTCCCCCGAAAATTGCGACTCCTTTGATTACCAACTCTTTACTTGGATCCCTTGGATCATCCCTGCGCAGGGCCCGCCTATCGGAAAATCCCCCGAATATGGATGATACTTCTATCCTTATTTCCCAGTCCGGGGGAATGATGAATTTACAGCCCCCGAACATGGTGAAGATATCTATTTCATTCCTTCCCTTGGCCAGTTGTGCATGGGTCATGTTGTACTTGGAGCCACCGAAAACAGCTGTTACCCTTCCACCTTTGAAGTTCTGGGAGGATACAATCCGGTCACCCCCGCCAAAAATGGATACATCATCAATAAAATCCGGACCGTCATCCATGGGTTCCCTTCGCCGTGCCACCCCCCTGACGATCAGGATCGCTCCCAGTCCAAGCAGCAGGGCCGGCCAGAAAAGCTGGTGCCAGCTCCATGGAACGTGCCAGACCCGCGGGATCAGGAAAAATCCACCGATAGCAATCAGGATCCACCCCGTTGCATGGGCTTCTCTGGATAACAGGAAAAACAGGCCTATCAGGATCAACAGTGCCTGCCAGGAGAACACGATGTGCCTCCAGCCAAAGGGAAACAGGTCAAAATTGGCTGCGATCAGTATAAAACCAACGATAACCAGTAACAATCCCAGGACGGCTCTCTTGTTGCTTTTTTGACTTTCCATAAGATATTCTCTTCAATTTTGTGATTACTAGCACAAATCTAATGGTGTATCTCCACGGAAGGAAAAAATAATCGGTAAGTGGAGGAATTTTATCGGTGAAAAATGCATAAATCGGCAATTATAGCTCCGACAGTATCACTGCCATCATAATGAGCATAGATTTTTATAATGATTTATTAAAATTCCATGTAATACCACCCATCATCCATCTTCCCGGCATGATCGCACCCAGGATATCCGCATAATCCCTGTTGAACAGGTTATTTACCTGGTAGGTCAACACCAGTTTTCGTCTCCATAGATAAGCATCCACCTTCAGGTTCCAGATCATGAAATCAGGCGTCAACGCCTGGTTGATCTCCCGGGCTACCTCGGCATTCCTGCTTTTATACATGGTCAGGATTTGCAGATTGAACAATCTTGTCCGGATGCCGATCCGGCCCTGAATAAGGTTCCTGGCATGCGCGGATAAGTATTTTGAAACAATCGCTGAATCGCTTCGCGATAGAAGCCCCTGGTAGGATAATCCCCAGTCAATCGCAGTCTCTTTTTGCAGGGAGTGCTGACCTGAAAGGAATGATTCCAGTCCCCATGTATTCATCAGCCCGATATTCTGTGCAAAGAAATATTCCTCTCCGGGGATGAGGTTTTCACCACCCGGGATATCCTCCGCCAGTGTGATTATATAATCGATCAGGTCACGGGAAAATCGGTAAAACCCTGTCATGCCGAACTTGACATCCTGACCGAGCCGGCGTTCAAACCCGGCATCCAGGCTCCATGCCCTCTCCGCCACAAGGAAAGGATTCCCCAGGTTCCTGCCCGGCGCCAGCGGTCCTTCCAGTCCCGTAGAAATAAACCTCTCGGTGAAATCGGGAGACCGTATCGTCCTGCCCGCAGATCCCCTGAATAACCAGTCCCCCGCCACAAAAGCCAGATTGACCTGCGGCATCAATTCAAGCCCGTAAACCTCATCATAATCCAGCCTCAGTCCACCAGACAATGACAGGTCCATGGGCAGGGTATAGGACAACACCGAGTAAATACCGGTATGCCAGTGGGTCCTGTCGCCCCTGTCATTGCTGTAAATGCGCTTAAAGTCTGCCTCACCTCCGGAAGCAAGCCGAAGACCGGATCCGGACCGGTATAGATGGTTGGCCTGGTATTGCTGGTAACGGGTTTCATGCAGATTGGCCGGAAAGGCTGGATGGAAGAGGAAGGAATCTTTTGTGGATACATAAGCGGCCTGGAGGGTCAAGGAGTTGGATTGATTAAGCTGCCATTTTAGCTGAAACTGGTTCCACCATCTTTTTACCTGTTCACGGGACATATCCCAGGGACTATTGGTGTAGAAATATTGTGCGTTGAACTGGCGGTTGTCATACGCACTTCGCACAGCCAGTTGTAGATTTTCCGAGAGATCAGCGGCAAAGGACAGGGAAACGGTCCCCAGCCTGAAATCTCCCCTCAGGCTGTCTGAGGCAAGCGGATGGCCTTCAGAGGCATTGTATGAGATCCCTGCCCCCAGTTTCCATTTTCCCTTTTTCAGATTCAAGCCACTATGCGAACGCACCAGCTCATGCTGTCCATACCATGCTTCAGCCCGTCCCTCCAGGCGTTCCGCCGTCTGACCGGGCAGAAAATTTTTGGTAATAATGTTGATTACTCCGCCTACTGCATCAGCTCCATATACAGAAGAAGCCGGTCCGCGATAAACCTCTATCCGGTCTATCTCAACAAGGGACACCGGTATATAGCTGTTGAAATGCCCTGTCAGGGGATCATTCACCCGCATGCCATCCAGCAGGACCAGCATCTGGTTGAATGTGCCACCGCGCATCAGTATATCAGATTGTACACCGAAAGCTCCCCTGGATTGTATCTCCATAAATGGCAGATACCGCAGCAGTTCATCAATGGAATTTACCGGCATATGCTGTATCGCATCCGCCCTGATGACCGTTACATGCCGTCCGCTCCACGCTTCGGAAATCCCAAGGCGGCCCGAGACGATCTGTACTTCCCCGAGCTGAAACAGGCTGTCCTTAATCTGTGCAGATCCGGTCATGGTCCAGATTGCCAGCAGGATAGTAAGGCAGGCAGGCGGGAAATACTGTCTAATATAATTCATCAATTTTAGCAGCCAGGATAAAATCATTTTCTGAAAGTCCCAGGATGGCATGCGTCCATAATTCAATCTTTACAACAGAAAAAAATACATGCATAACCGGATGATGGCCCTCCTCTTCAGCCAGATCTGCAACTTTATTCACAAATCCCATGACTTCCGGATAATCCTTGAATTTAAATTCTTTCACAATCTTCATATCATCCACTACCTCCCATGGTTCCTTCAATTCCTTCTGGAATTCCTCAATTGCAGGGGTGGTCAGCTTGGGGACACCCCCTTCACAGGGCTTGCATTTCCTTTTTGTCAGTTCCATATGTCTCTCGTATATTCAGAAAAACAGATACAAATGTCGTAAAATTCATGAATTAATTAAAATCACTAACTTCACCATGCTTGAAAAAAAGTATGTTTATGACAAAGCACCTGTTATTTTTAAGCCTGCTATTCTTGTTCCTGATAGAAGATGTCAGCGGACAGCAGGTATTCCGAAAACCGGGCAGAAGGATCCGTAACCAGCTTACACAGGATGGTACTTATCTTAAAACCATGCATACTTTCACGGTAGCAAGGTATGATACACTCCCGCTGCAGGGATTGGAACCGGAGCTGGTTCCCGTATACAAGAACAATGATATCGTTCAGGGAATCATGGCACCAGTGCTGGCAGGACAGGAACAGGTATACAAGGCCAATTTCTGGGGGGATATACCACATTTCCTGGAAAAATCCAGCTTTGACCTCATGGATACGGCTCAGATACTTTACCAGTTCAATGCCGGATGGGATACCAGCTATATGATTGAAACGGATGGCAGCATGCAACCCATACCCATTTACCGCCAGATCAGATTCGGGGAGATCAGTGGTCTGTTCTTCTTTGAATCCTGGTGGCTTGATGCAAAGGATTACCGTTTTTATAAGGATGTAATAGCCTATCAACCGATCAGGGAATACCAGGCTATCTCCAGGGACAACCCGGAAGCAACAGAGACCATGAAACGCTTGGTATTCATGGTGATCCCCGAAATACCCGTAGTGACTCCCCGGAAGCAAAAATACAGATCCAAGGATTTTATAATGCTGCATTCAGATTATCATTATGAGGTTAAATTGTATAACAGGCCCTATGACCAGTACATATTCAGGGAGGAATTGCAGACCGGTGTGGGGAAGCAGGAGTATGAAGAGTGGCAATACCATCATTTTGATTTCTATAAATACTTTGACCGGGATAAGTTCCTGGAACAAATCATTAAAGGGATCCTGGAAGGCAAATTGACCGTTTGCCATCCGGGGCAAGACAGGAAAATGATGGAAAAGGCGGAATTAATCAGCCTGTTGCACGATATACCGGCTGAGGCTGACTATGACCCACCCAATACCATAAGCCCTGAACAATATCCCCTGGGTGAACTAAACAGCCTGGTTTTCCATGAGAACTGGTACCTGAATCCGGATAACCTGCAGATATACAAAGATGTGAAGCAGGTAACCGTCAACAGGCATAAAAGGCAGTATGATAACTATACGGGAGAGTTCATCCGTGAATCAATCGACCCTCTGTTTACAGTATGGTTCTGATGGTGCATTGGATTAATACCGGATAAGCCATTTGTACCGCCTGGCACTGTCACCGAGTTTTATGGCAAGTATAAACTCGTGGGATCCGAAACTGTGACGCTGGATACTGCTCAGTGTATAATCGAAAGCGTAGCCGAAAAAGAATTTATCGACCCTCAATCCACCCATTACGATCAAAGCTCCACCGGTACGGTAACTCAACCCGGCCCAGTAATCCTCATATATATACATCTTGGCAGTAATATCCGCCTGGAAACTCCAGACCTCTGAGGCCTTAATCAGGGCTGAGGGTTCGAAAATCAGGTAGTCATTCAGTTCGAAATTATAGCCGCCGATGGCGTAGTAATGCCTTAGCAGCCTGAAATTATCATACCCTTCCTTGCCAAATTTGAAGGAGGCCTGGAAAAGGTCGGATACCGATAGGCCGGCATACAGCCTTGGATCAGAATAATAGACCCCGATACTGGCATCGGGTACCCACAATCGGTTATTGAAATTATTCACAAGGTCATCGTTAGGATCATACAGGATGATCTTTTCCTTATCCACCCTGAACTGGTAAAATGATCCTGACAGACCAAAGGATAACTGTCCCCTTCGAAAAGAAATATGGTATGCATAAGTCAGCTGCAAACCGGTCCTGTTAACCAATCCCGACTGATCATTAAAAATATAGCCTCCCAGTCCCACTTTACCACTCCTTGACGAACTTTTACTTTTCCTTCTAACAGAAGCATCCTTGGATATAAAGCTGTTTCTCAATATCCTGGTCTGGGCACTGACCGCATGTGTTTTCGGGGAGTGTTTCATCCCGATCCATTGTTCCCTTGCGGTAATATTGAATGCTGTATACCCCTCACTACCTGCAACAGCCGGGTTTAGCAGGAACTTATTCATCATATACTGGCTGTACAAAGGAAGTTGCTGGGCCAGCGCCTGGTGGGTCAACAGGACAAGCAGTCCACCGAGCAGAATAATTCCTTTAATATATGGTCTTAGGTTCAGCATGGATTTTTTAAGGCATCCGTATTATCTGATTATGGTAACTGTACCATTAATGGGTTCTGATCCATCATTCAGGTTAATTACATAAAAATAGGAATCCATCGGCAATTCTCTGCCATTCATATTCCGTCCATCCCAGTTTTCAGAATAACCACGGGATGATCTCCAGACCAGCTTGCCCCAGCGGTCAAATATCTCAATTTCAATATCCGGATAGGCCAGCGCTTCATCAATCTGCCAGGTATCGTTCACATTGTCACTATTCGGGGTAATGGTATTGGGAATATTGGCAAAGAAATCCCTTGGTGAACAAGGTTGAATATGTATTTCTCCTTCTCCGGTGCAGCCCCCTGGATTGATAACTTCGACTGTAATGAACTGTTCACCGGCAAATACTTCAATTGTCTGGGTGACATCACCGGTGGACCAGAGATAGGCAGCGCCGGGATTCCCTGCATCAAGGATTAGTGACATCTGACCACAAAGGGTTGTGTCATTCCCCAGGTCAACCACAGGTGTAGGATGAGAGGTCACCTGGACACTGTCTTCAGCCATACATCCGAAGGCATCATATACGGTGATGCTTACCATCTCCGTGGTATCTGCAGTGTAGCTATCCCCGGTACTCAGATCATGCCATTGCTGGTAGCTGTAATTCCCCGTCGGGATGATTGTTACCGACTCGCCTTCACAGATAATTCGGCCCTCGCCCAGATCTACAGTTGGTCCACCTACTGTCACATCGAGGCTCACTGAATCAGACAGACAACCGTTTATGGTAATCTCAGTTACGGCAATATGGAAGGTTCCGGCCACCGATCCCCAATCAACAAGGACAGAATCACCATAATCTGATACGATGCTGCCGCCTGAAATGCTCCATGTGAATGTTGATCCTGCAAGTCCTGTAACCGAATATTTGTATAACGGACCGGAGATACAAGCATTTTCAGCCATTTCGTCAAACGCAGGTGCCGGTTCCGGATAAATATAGACTGTGGTGGAAGCTGCAGATGAGGTATCACAATCACCTTCAAACCTTACAAAATAAGTTGTCTCATTCAATGGTGCCGTTACACTGAGATCATTGCCCGTACCTATCCTGCTGGTCATGGATGCATCATCATACCAAATTGCCTGGCCTCCTTCAACCATAACACCACCACCGTACATCAACTGAATGTTTCCAATACCCGGACAAATACTGTCATTATCAGCATAAGCACTGTCGGGCGGGATCACGATGGTGAAGACATTTACATCAAATGAGCATGAATCTGCATTCCCGCTTCCATCTGTCACTTTGTACCATACTGTAGTATTACCCTTATTGAATGTTGTTCCACTGGCATCATCAGTACCACTACCAAGGGTTGATCCTGTTAACCTGTAGGTAATGTTGCTGATACCGCAATTATCACTGGCAACCGGTGCGATATTGTTCACTACGGTACTGCAACTACCAGCTGAAGCCGTTAGGGATGTATCATTCGGACAGGAAATGGTTGGCGGAACGGTCTCCTCCACCGTTACCACAGCAATACAGGTATTGATATTACCATTATTATCAGTAACCGTCAGTGTTACATTGTTGGGTCCAACTTCAGTACAGGTAAAGGTATTCGGGACAGCGACTAAACTGGCGATGCCACATGCATCCGAGCTGCCACCATCAATATCGGTGCCGGTAATCGTGGCATTACCAGTACCATCCAGTTGAACAGTGATATTCTGACAGAGGGCTGTAGGTGATATATTATCTTCAACCAGGACATTGGCTGTACAGGTGTTTGAATTACCGTTTACATCTGTTACCGTCAATGTTACTATATTGTTTCCGACATCTGTGCAGTCAAAGATATTGGGATTTGCTGTCATCGCAGCGATGCCGCAAGCATCATTGCTGCCACCATCAATATCGGCACCGGTGATCGTGGCATTACCTGTAGCATCCAGCTGTACGGTGATATCCTGACAAATGGCTGCCGGAGGAGTGATATCCTGAACAGTTACTATCGCACCGCAGGCATTGATATTGCCATTGACATCTGTTACTGTGAGGGTTACTGCATTGGGACCAACATTAGCACATGTGAAAGTGTTGGGCGACACCGTCATGGATTGTATACCACATGCATCAAACGATCCGTTGTCAATGTCACTTGCCAATAATGAGGCGTTCCCTGCTGCGTTCAACTGTATCGTAACATCCTGGCAAACAGCTGTTGGCGGGATATTATCTTCTACGGTTACAATTGTGTTACAGGAAGAGGAAATACCACTATTATCCGTCACGGTCAGGGTTACGGTATTCGGACCGACATCCGTGCAATCAAAATTACTTGGATTTGTAACCAGTGAAGCAATGCCGCAGGCGTCACTGCTGCCATTGTCAATATCCGCACCAGTAATTATTGCATTTCCACTTGCATCCAGTTGTACGGTAATCGCCTGGCACACAGCATTAGGTGGGGTGATATCCTGGACCGTAACAATTGCTGTACACGTGTTTACATTACCATTGACATCTGTCACTGTCAATGTCACACTGTTTGGTCCAACTTCGCTACATGTAAAGATGTTCGGACTTGCTGTCAATGACTGTATTCCACAGGCATCAGTGGAACCGTTATCAATATCCGCACCCGTGATCGCAGCATTTCCAGCGGCATTCAATTGAATCGTAATATCCTGACATACAGCATTCGGGGCTATATTATCTTCCACTGTTACAATGGAAGTACAGGTATTGCTATTTCCACTGGCATCTATTACTGTCAGAGTGACTGTATTGGGCCCTACATTAGTGCAATCGAAGGCATTTGGACTCACCAGCATGGAAACTATTCCACAATTATCGCTCGAACCATTATCTACATCTGCCCCGATGATTGTTGCATTACCCGTGGCGTCAAGTTGTACTGTGATGTTCTGGCAAACGGCAATGGGCGGGGTGACATCAAGAACCGTGACCGTAGAGCTGCTCACATCGGTCAAACCGGCTACATCGGTGACAGTCATCGTAACCGTATTGGCCCCGACATCGGCACAGGTGAAGCTCGTGATATCAAGCGCCTGGGT
>LJUP01000112.1 GCA_001303955.1 Bacteroides sp. SM23_62
CACCTCAGCAAACTCGACACATGGCTGGAGAGTCCCACGTAAAGCCGCTCCGGTTGACGTCCCATGAAGAATCTCCCCAGCTTTTGAAAGAGTGAGAACGAGGTTTCCCTTGTAAATTCATAGGAGGATGTCACATTGCCATCTGTGCCACAGTTAATTTCATTTTTTATGCTGCCGAGCAGGGTTATCCGTGGTGAATCCAAGGGATAAAATACACCCAGCTTAATCTGTGAAGTGCCAATATCAAGCGCTGCAACTGCACTATTTCCTACTCTCTCATTCACCGGCCGTTCTGATTAGATATTCTTTTCTGAGCAAGTCGTATATTGCTTCCTCGGGCCTAAGTCCGCATATCTCAGTGAGCACTGCATCTATACCTTTATCGGAAACCTGCTGTGAAATTATTAAATGCTTTTTTTCATCATAGAATTCAAAACCTGCAAAAATGCCTTTCATCAATCCTTCTGGCTTGATATTATGCTTCATGGCCAGTATGGCGGGTCCTGTCAGCCGGTCATTCCGGCCAAGCTTACGAGCCGGATCGGCTCCATTCCTTGAGATGGGATCAGGTATATTGGTATCGGCAAACTTGGCAAATGCGGCATCCACCCACTTATACTGTTCATTCCTGTTAAAACCGTATTCAGCAATCTGTGCGTCGGAGGACTCAATGGCTGCCTGGCGGGCCACGATGATAATATCGGGATCCCTTCCACCCTCCCATAAATAAGTGTAACCCTTTTGTGCACCCAGGTAAGTAATGACGGCATTGATGCAATTGTAGGTGAAAATCTTTCTGCGTAGCTGGTTGCTGAAATTCTCCATCGGTTTCAATCCATAAACAACCGGGATCTTGCCTTTGAAAGCCTCTCCGTTACAAGGAAGTTCGAAAAAGTTTTGTGCCCTGACGGTAAGCGGATCCTGATTTCTTTCAGCGCCAAGGCAGGTCCTTAATATGATGGATTCGGAAAACCCAACTTTTTCATGCAGCCATGTATGCATGGCAGGATCCAGATGCTTGCATAACTTCTCCTGAAGGAATGTGGCAGCATTTGCCTGATTTTCACAGGTGATCAGGTTAATCTCCCTGTCCGGTTCAGATGCATACCTGATCTTTAAGCCTGCTGCCAGGTTTTCTGCCAGTTCTTCAAGGTTGCTGCCAAAAACCGAACAGAACATCAAGTCCACGGAAGGCATTTCTCTGTACCATCCTGGATCATTGATATGATAAACTGCTTCTGGTGCGATGGTGCAGTTGGCAGTTTCATTTCCCAGTACCTGAATGTCGAATTTTCCTCTCTTTATCAAGTCTTTCACCAATCCTTGATCCTTATCGATCAGCACAATTTGATATCCTCCCAGGTGGGCCAGGTGGGCTGCAAAACCCCTGCCTGTTTTTCCGGCACCGAATATGATGGCTTTTTTCTTCATGTTGACAGATCGGGATCGAGTGCAAAACCGCCGTCGTATCTTACCAGGCTGCCGGTCATATAGGAGGATTCTTCACAGGCCAGAAAATAGGTCATATTTGCAGCCTCCTCCGGAGTGCCTGCCCGCTGCATTGGGACCGTCTGTTTTGCCTGCTCTTCGATTTGCTCCGCAGAATAGAATATTCGCTCACCCTCGGTATTGAACCATCCCAGGATTACACCGTTCACCCTGATTTTATCTTTTACCACAGCCCGGGCAAGATGTTTCACCATATGGTTGAGTCCCGCTTTGGATACCGCATAGGCAAATCCTGTCGGATTTACGAACTCCCCCTGGTTGGAGCTGTGAACTACAATGGTACCGCCTTTGCCTTTTTCACGACAGGTATCAATGTATAATCTTGCCAGGGAATAGTTGCCTATCAGATTCACATTCAGCGTCTTACTAAGCAATTCAGGCGGCGTGTCATCCAACAATGCTTTTTTTTGGAATGCTGCGTTCAGGATCAGGGAATCAGGGATCTGCCCCTGCTCACAGGAGGCATCCCAGATCCTTTGTATATCCTCTGAACTGCCAAGGTCCCCCTGTACAATTTTCCCGGAGCCACCGGCAGCTGTTACTTTCTTTAATGTATCTTCAGCATCACTCCGGCTGCTGTTGTAGTTTATAATGATATAAGCCCCGTCCCCGGCAAACCGGATGGCACATGCTCTGCCAATTCCTTTGCTGGCTCCTGTGATCAGGACTTTTTTGCCACGGAAGTATTTCATGATTATTTTGTGTTTACCAGGACTGCTTTAATGGCTTTCCTTCTTTCCAGGGCCATATATGCTTTTTCCCAATCTTCCAACGGGTAGGAATGTGTGATTACCTTCCTGATTTTTTCCTTATTGCGCTCCAGTATGCCGATTGTTTTTAACCAGGCATTATGTGATGATGTGGCCGAGAAGATCATTTCAATTACGTTCAGCACTGCATAATTGTAAGCGAAAGGAATTTCATCCTCAATGCCTATTCCCAGCCCGATAAACTTCCCATTCTTATTGATCAGTCTGATTCCCTGGTTAATGGCATCAGGATGTCCCGAACAATCAATCACACAGTCGGCTAACCATCCATGATTCATGTCCCTCACTGCAGCCGCCATGTTCTCTTCCGATGACAAAACCCTTGTGGCTCCTAATTTCTCAGCAAGGTGGTATCTTTCCTTGCCTTTTTCGGTTGATGTGGTGCAGAGTATTGTTTTAATACCGGCATCCAGCAGCACGATCAGTGCAAACAGCCCGATCGGACCCATGCCGTAAATCACCGTAAAATCATCTTCTCCTACCTTGCCCCTTTCAAGACATCCATATACGCAAACTGCCATCGGTTCTGCCATGGCTGCCACCTCCATGGAGATGCCTGCAGGCAGTTTATGGATGCAGTATTCCGGTTGTACTGTATATTCAGCATATATACCCTGTGATATCCATCCCGGGGGTTGTTTCTCGGGGCATAGTTCATAATGCCCCGATCTGCACATTCTGCACTGCATGCATGCACCCTTTGCCAGTTCACATACAACTTTATCCCCGGGTTTCACTGAAGTTACGGATGCCCCCGTTTCAACCACGGTACCGGAGAATTCATGTCCAACTATATTGCCATCAGGTATTTGCATGGCACCTTGCAGGATATGGATATCAGATGTGCAGATGCCAATCGCATCAATGTGTATTTTGACATCTGAGTCCACCTTTATTACAGGTTCCATTGTGTCTACCAGCTTAAAATAATTTTTTTTGTCTGAGTATTTCTTTACTGCTTTCATATGGATCATCTCCATTCTTCAAAATATGCCGGTTGGGCCAGCAATTGAACATGCCCGTTATCCGGTGCTGACAACATAAATAAAATTGTCCGGGCAATATCTTCAGGATCAAGCATTTTATCCTGATCCGGGGTATTGGCTTTTTCATGCAGGGCAGTTCTTGTACTTCCAGGGCAAAGGCAGGCAACCTTTATGCCATGTTGTTTCAACTCCAGATGCAAGTTACGTGAAAAACCCACAATGGACCATTTGCTTGCAGTATAAGCAGATGTACCCGGCATGCCTGATTTGATTCCAGACATGCTTGAGATATTCAGAATAAAACCGGATTTCTGTTTGACCATATGTCTTGCTGCGGCTTGTGAAACCAAAAATGTCCCTTTTACATTCACATCGAAAATGGCATCCCAGAATGCTTCATCCATAGCGAGAAAATCCTTCCATAATGATATACCGGCTGAATTTACCAGCATGTCGATACTGCCGGTATCCCTGACGAATGAATCCACAGCATGAATTGCCTGTGCAGGATACCTGATATCGGCCAGGTACCGATTGAATTCATCCGGCATGGCATCCAGTTCAGCCTGGCTGTCTGAGACGATCCCTACCTTGGCTCCTTTGCCTATGGCCATGAAGGCAGTTGCTTTTCCAATGCCACTGCTGCCTCCTGTTATGAGGATGTTTTTATTTTCCATGGCAGATTTCATGTTACCAGAGTAATGTGTATAAAACGCCGAGTATTGTCAATATGCCGATAGCTCCAATATTAAAGGCCGCTGAAGTGTTAAACATGCTTCTTTCAAGGATTATTTCTTTTCTGGTTTTCACTTTATTTTCAAACAATGAGATGCTGATCAATATGACAATCAGGAAACCAAATACCCATTCTTCCCTTCTCATAAACGGCATATCGGGCCAGATGATCGTCATGCCCAGTGATATTGCGATGGAAGCAATAGCTACCCAGAGTACGGCATTTGGAGTCGCCCTCCTCCAGAAAAAACCTGCTACAAATATGATGACAATGGCTGGACTGATCCAGGCGGAATATTCCTGTATGTACTGAAATGCCTGATCTAAATTCCCTAACAGGGGGGCCATACACATAGCAATGAGCAGTGCCCCTGCCGCAACATACCGGCCCACTTTAACCATCTCCCTCTCAGAAGCAGATTTTTTAACCAGGTGTTTATATATATCCATGGTAAAAATGGTAGCGGTACTGTTTGCCATGGAACTCAGGGAGGATACAATCGCGGCAAACAAAGCTGCAATGGTGACTCCTTTAAATCCGGCAGGGATCAGGCTTTTCATCAGCCAAGGATAAGCTTCATCCGGTTTTACGATGTCAGCCTGGAGATGAAAGGCGATTATTCCCGGCAGGACTACGATAAATGGCATGAATAGCTTGAGGTACCCGGCCAATATGGTTCCTTTCTGGGCCTCATCCAGGCTTTTGGCTGCGAATGCTTTCTGGGTCACATACTGGCTGAACCCCCAGTAGGATAAATTCCCTAACCACATACCTCCAAGGATAACGCTAAGTCCCGGAAGCTTATCATAGGAATGATGGGACCTGTCCAGGATCATTTCAAATTTATCTGCAAGTTGTTCATACAACACTGCCATCCCGCTGAAAATTCCTTCTCCTCCGGAACTCATCCTTAAACCCATGATGGTTGCCAGCACACCACCCCCAACCATAAAAGCAACATGAATAATATCCGTCCAGGCAACAGACATAAGTCCCCCGTAGAGTGAATATAGTGCAGTAAATGCTGCCAGTATTAAAATCCCCCAAACAAGAGGCAATCCGACGACGGTTTTCAGAAATAGGCCGCCCAGGTATAAGACTGAGGTCAGGTTTATGAAAATATAAAGAAGCATCCAGTAGATTGCCAGCGAAGTTTTTACACGGTTATCAAAACGTTTTTCCAGAAATTGAGGCATGGTAAATACGTTATTCCTGATAAACACTGGCAGGAAAAATTTACCCACAATGATCAGTGTTGCAGCCGCGATCCATTCATAACTGGCCATGGCAATGCCAATTACATAACCGGACCCGGACATGCCGATAAACTGCTCGGCGGAAATGTTGGCGGCAATGAGTGATGCTCCCACGGCCCACCATGGCAGGGTTTTACCAGCCAGAAAATAATCTGCTGTTGTCCGCTGTCTACCCTTTTTACTTTTTGCCACATAAAATCCGATGCCAACCACCAGGAGACAATAGAGCATAAATGTAATGATGTCAAGTCCGGATAAGCTTTCCATGTCAGACCAGATTTTCCCTTATAAACTGTTCAATCATGATCGCCGATGCATTAATGATGGTTCCATATGCACAGTTAATATCGGCCGGTTTAAACCATCTTATTGTCCTTACGCCACCCTGCCAGGCTTTTTCCCGGAGTGTTTTTTCCACCCTTGGTTTTATTGCCGGTATGAATGGGTCAATCGCTTCTCCACCGATAATGATAGCCCCCGGGTCCAATATGTTCGAAACAAGCAGGAGCATCTGGCTGATGGCATCAGCAATGACTCCGCAAAGGTTTGGATTTGAAAAGACGGATCTATCCACATTCTGGAGTTCTGTAGTTTCCGTTCCCGTGATTTCCCTGATCAATTCCATGATCCCATTGTTCGACAATATTGCTTCAAAACAGTTCTTCTTGCCACAGGGACATATCTTATCAGTTTGCAGACCCTGATAAGGAATATGGCCGATTTCGCCAGCAAATCCTCTTGCTCCGGTATAGATTTCTTTGTGATAAAAGCACATTCCAACGCCTTCACCATAATGGACAAATACAAAATTTTTGTCTCTCCATCCGTTTTGATCCATAACAGAGGATGATTGTGCATTGATATCATGATCCACGCTGAAATACCTGATATGGGGTAACAATTCTTTCAGCATTGAAAAATCCATATCTTCAAGTGAATCATAACGAGGCGAAAAAATCAGTCTTTTTTCTACAGGGTCAACCGCTCCGGTCAGCGAAAGTGATAATCCCAGCAGCGCCTCAGATTTTACACCCGAATCCACCAGGAAATTGATATATGCGGAAGAGATTTGCTGATATATATTTTTATTTGTCGGCTTCCCCGTCAACAGATATTCTTTCCTGTTCAACTCAACCTTCCCTAGGTTGACCAGGGAACAATCTATGGACTGGGCTTTCAGTTCCATCCCGGCCAGCAAAAACTTCTTAGTGGTAAATTCAAAACCGTTGGCTTTCCGTCCTGGCCTTCCTTCAAGATTGTTTTCCGTTTTACATAACCTGATCATGCCTTCCTTGCTCAGAAGACTTATGATTTCACTGCAGGAGCCCCAGGATAATTTTGTTTTTTCCTTAATTTCCCGCTTGCTGCAAGCTCCTTCCCCGATGGCATTTACAACCTTCATCAGGGTATTGGTTCGCATTTCTTTATGCGCATCAGAACTGTGTCGCATTTCATATATCAGTTCATGATAAAAATATAAAAAAATAAAAGAATATGTTAATAAATGAATATTTATGTCACAATATGATGTAATTATAAGTATAAGGTAATATGATAATTAATGTTATTTATTTGCAGTTATATTTATATTAATTCCAATTTATCTTTGTTCATGGTTTTTTCCTTGTACTGATCCAGATAATTGTCTGGATCCGGAAGAATTGGTCAGGACAGGACAGGACAGCATTCGCTATGAATATCCTGATATTTGATATAAGTATTTCAAAATCCTCTAAATAATGAACCTGAAATGGCTAGCACTTTTGCTGGGTATTGCAATGGTAACCGGTTGCCGCTATGATGTTAACCAGCCCTTTGATCTGATCCAGCTCGATACTGAAACGGAATACCAGGTGATCAATGGTTTCGGTACGAGTATGATTAATTACAAGGAGTTCCCCCCCGAATATGATGATGACGAATTTATAGATATGGTCGTTGATGACCTGGGAATGAGCATATTGAGAATACCTATTACAGAACATCTCGAGTACATTAATGATGGTGATGACGAGGACCATTTCAACTGGGATAGATTCTACCTGTCAGATAATAACCGGAGACGCGGCATGGCAAAAACCATGGAATTCGCTAAAGCGTTTAAAAACAGGGGGGTCAATCTGTTCATGGCCTCCCCCTGGTCGCCACCCCAGTTCATGAAAACCAACAGGGCGCCCATCCAGGGAGGATTTCTCAGGGCAGATATGTATGATGAATTTGCCGAATACCTTGCTGCCTATATCATCATTGCAAAGGAAAACTGGGATATAGACATCCATTGGATCAGCTTGCAGAATGAGAGTATTTTCATCGAATTTTACAGGTCCTGCCTGTACCATGGATATGGAATGAAAGAGGCACTGAGAGCTGTCATGGAAAAATTTGAAGAGGAGCAGATAAATTCCAGGATATTGATCAATGAGGATGTCCTTTTTCCTGAAAGGGTTCATGCCTTCCTCCGGCCCATCTTTGATGACCCCGTCACCAGCCAGTACAATGGTGACATAGCCGTACACAGGCATGCAGCAGGTGATGAACTGATCAAATGGGTTGAACTTACGAAGGATTTCAACCGCAACTATCTGATGACGGAAACATCGGGACACGATACCAACTGGGACGGGGCCATAAACCTGGCAAAAGACATTCATGAGTATCTTGTCCTGGGAAATTTCAGTGCCTGGATCTACTGGCAGATCAGTGGAAATACAGGCGGAAGTAACCCAGGTTTATATACCCTGATGCTGGATGGCAAACCCACCAATAAGTATTATACGTCCAAACATTATTACCGATTTATCAGACCCGGAGCCATTCGCATAAGTGCCTCATCGACAAACAATTCACTGTTGGTTTCAGCCTACAAGCATCCGGAAGAGGGAACGCTGACCATTGTGATGATCAATCCATCAAGTGACCTGATTACGGTAAAACTCGAACACCAGCTGCAGTTACCCGGCAAGTATGATGTATATCAGTCCACCGAGACAGATGTATTCAGTGATGAGGGGAAATATCGTCACGGTGAACTGCTGCAGATTCCAGCCAGGAGCATGGTAAGCTTATGCGGACAGAACAGGAACCTGAAAGATCCGGAAAAGGTCATGAGCTTCAAGGAGGCATGGTTCCCTCAGGTACCAGATGATACAATGCTTGGGAACTTTGATGAGTTTCCGATCAAGTCAGAATGGCAGGGGGCCAGTGATGCACACGCCGGACGTTTGATACAGGCTGAAGAAGCCGTCAACTCGGGTGAGATCAATAGGCAAAGGTACGATGGCTGGTCACTCCTGCATGAAGCCATCCTGAACGGGGATGGAGATGCGGTTGATTACATGATCAAGAACGGTGCAGATGTCAATCTGCCTGCGAACGATGGCTGGACCCCCATTCATGCCGCTGCATCAGGATTTGTGGGTAATCATGGGATTTACATTAAAGACAAGGAATATAACCATTATGAGATATTCAGGATGGTCCTCGATGCCGGTGCGGATATCAAGGCAACTACCATTGATGGATGGACTGCTTTGCACAGCTCTGTGGTAAATGCAAATACAGGCTGGAGACAATCAGAATCAACATCAATAAACAGGATCAGGGACCTGATAAATGCTGGAGCCGACCTGGAAGCAAAGGACATAAACGGTCGCACTCCCCTTCACTGGGCAGCAATGCAGGGGTATACACATTATGTGAATGAAAAAACAATGGTTGAATCTGATATCGTGGAGCTCCTTATTAAAGCAGGGGCGGAGGTAAATGCCGCCGACTCATTTGGCAGTACCCCACTTCACTATGCTGTAAAAATGGGTTATGAATCCATCTCCCTCGAACTTGTAAAAGCCGGGGCCAATATTTCCATGGCAGATAGGGAAAACAAAACACCTCTCGATATCGCCCGGAAAAACCAATCAGCCTCCCTGCTTTTCATCCTTGAGAACAAGAAACTACCCGAAACCAGTCAGGCAAATGCCCAGGAAATAAAACCAACTGCTGTTCCTGATCCGGAAGAGGAACTGATAGCTGCCGCCATTTCAGGCGATGAAGAGCAGGTAAAGAAACTGCTGCAACACGGGGTGAATATATTTTACAAAGACAGCGATGGTTTCAGGGCCATTGACAGGGCAAGGGACAACGGATATGACACGATCGTTGAGTTATTAGCGGAAGCTGAAAGATTAAAACAGGAGTAGAAAAACGTAAATAAATCTTTTGAAATCACAATTACTGTATCCCTGCTGGTCGTTCCTCATTTTATTATGCTTTGTTGAGACCTCTCTGGCTCAGGAAACAGAAGTTCCTGTTCTCCTGCCTGTTATAGAGGGTGATTTCTGGCAGATTGCCGGGAACCCCGACCTGAGAGGATTGACCGGGGAAATGCAGCAGCCGGTTGATTTTGGTATCTGGCAGGCTCGGGATGGTACCTGGCAGTTATGGTCCTGTATCAGGGGGACTAAATGCGGGGGGAACACCCGGCTGTTTTACCGGTGGGAAGGCCAGGATCTGCTGGATAAAAACTGGAAGCCCATGGGTATCTCAATGACGGCAGACACCATGCTGGGGGAAAGTCTTGGTGGACTGCAGGCACCGCATGTAATCACAGAGAATGGACTCTTTTATATGTTTTATGGTGACTGGAACAGGATCTGTCTGGCCGTGAGTAAAAACGGTAAAGGCTTTGACAGGATTTTGAAAATGGAAGACGGTGAGCCCGACCTGTTTACAGAAGATACGGGCGAACCACCCCGGTATAACCATGCCCGCGATCCCATGGTCTTAAAAATCGGGAATACTTATTATTGTTACTATACCAGTCATACAAGTGTGTTGAAGGAAGATGGTGCGGCATATTGCCGTACCTCACTCGACAAGTCAAACTGGAGCGAATCAGTAATCGTTTCGCATACTCCGCCATTCCCCGGTAATTCCCCAAGATATTCCGATGAATGTCCACATGTTGTTTATTTGGAACAAAATGGGCTGTACTATCTCTTTGTTACCCAGATTTATGGCAAGGACAGCCAGACCACAGTGTATGCCTCCCCAAATCCCCTGTATTTCGGCATTGACGATGATACATATTATGTCACCAAATTGCCTGTTGCTGCACCTGAGATCATCCTTCATGACAACCAGTATTACATAGCCTCCACAATGCCGACCCTGGACGGGATCTGGATCGCAAAATTAAAATGGGTGGAATGACATTGTCAATTTACCGGGACCTTACTTTAGCCTCACAGCCATCATGAATGAACAACCAACCTGAATGATATGAAGTATTTACTTTTTATAATGATGATCCTGATTATAACTGGCTGTCATTCTTCCGGGAAGAATGGACCGCAGGAAAGCAGGGAAATATGCCTGAATGGTACATGGGATTTTGCGAAAACAGATTATACCGGGGAGATGCCTCAGGCATTTACGAGCCGGGTACCTGTACCGGGTTTGGTCGATATGGCATCCCCGGCATTGGATGAGCAGGATACCCTGTATGAAAATTCATTATACTGGTACCGCACAAAATTCACCCTTGACCATAAGAACAAACAGATAGTCAGATTGAAAATCAACAAAGCCAAATACCATACCAGGGTCTACCTGAATAACCAATATGTGGGAGAATACCTCTACAACTTCACGCCGTCGTATTTTAATCTCAAACCGTTCCTGAAGGAGGATGAATCAGAAAATGACCTGGTCATTGCGGTCGGTTGCAGCAATCATGTACCGGATACCGTCCTGACGGGATTTGATTTCGAGAAGTTCAAATGTATACCCGGCATCTATGACGATGTAAAGATCATCCATGGCAATTCTCCATACATTGAAAACATACAGCTGGTCCCCGATATAGATAAGGAGGAACTCCGTATTGTAGCAACTTTGAAGACAGATACCCCGGAAAAGGCTGCAGCAGCCAGGTATATTATCAGGGAACTCTCCTCCGGCAAAGTGGTTGCCCGGGGAAAACATGTGGGCAAGGCATTGACCGAAAGCAGCCGGGTTGATTTTACCGTACCACTGCCAGCATGCAGGTTGTGGTCCCCGAAAACACCCTTCCTCTACGAACTGGAACTGTCAACCCGGGGTGACCGGGTGAATACGCGTTTTGCCATGCGGGAATTTTCCTTTGACAGGGACAGCGGGTATGCCATGCTGAACGGCAAGCCTTATTATCTGCGCGGCACAAATGTATGTATATTCCGCTTTTTTGAAGACGACAGCCGGAATGCATTGCCCTGGGATCATCAATGGGTTACCGGATTGCACCAGAAATTCAAGGAAATGAACTGGAACAGCATCCGGTATTGCATTGGCTTTCCCCCGGAGAAATGGTATGATATTGCCGATAGTCTGGGCATCCTTATTCAGGATGAGTATCCGCTCTGGACATTTCTGAAGGAAGGATCACGAAGGGAACTCCGCAGGATAACATCCGATCATCTGGCTTCGGAGTATTACGATTGGATGCGGGAACGATGGAACCACCCCTGTGTGGTCATATGGGATGCGCAGAACGAGACCATAACTGAAGTAACGGGCGAAGCCATCGAAAAAGTCCGTCGTTACGATCTGTCGGATCGTCCCTGGGACAATGGTTGGGCCCCGCCAGTGAGGGAAACAGATGGCATCGAGACCCATCCATACCTTTTTAGCCGGTACCGGAGTGGGACTGACTCTCCCGGCATTGACGGGCCTTTGAAAGACCTGCTGACGGAAGTAAGGATACCGGGAAATGGCCCCAGCGAAAGATCCCCGTCTCCTGACGGGAAACCATACGATAACCCCATCATCATCAATGAATATGGCTGGATCTGGCTGAACCGCGACGGATCAGCCACCCAGCTGACCAGTGAAGTATATCAAAAGGCATTCCCTGAGGCAAAGACAACGGAACAAAGGCGTGAGGCATATGCCAGACACCTGGGAATACTCACCGAGTACTGGAGGGTTCACCGGAAATGTGCCGCCGTAATGCATTTCTGCGGATTGAGTTACTCGCGGTCAGATCACCCGGTTGGATTTACGAGTGACAATTTTATAGATATTAAAAACCTGGAATTCGAACCCCATTTCTACCGGTATGTAAAACCTGCCTTTAATCCTGTCGGATTGATGGTGGAAATGTGGGATAATCAGATGGTCCCTGGTGCCGTCATCAATGTTCCTGTGCACCTGATCAACGACCGATATGATGACTGGAATGATTCTCTGTCGCTTTATATCCTTGGTAAGGAAGGAAGAATGGCTGAAAAAAGAATCTTATGCAACTTGAATATGTTAGATAGAAAGCTATATACGTTAGAACTTGAATTTCCGGTGGCGAAGGGAGAGTATGAATTAATCGCTGAAATAAGAGACAGAGAAAATTCAATCAGAAGCATAAGGGGGTTTAAAATTAAGTAATTAAAATTTACACGATGAAAGGGATTTTTATGCTTGGTTGTTTATTCCTGATTTACAACCATCTTCAATCGCAGATCAACGTAGCCGTCAACAAACCGGTAACGGTTGATTCTGAAATATCTTCACAGCCGGCCTGGAAGGCTGTAGACGGATTGAATTACAGCAATGCCAACCGGTGGGTTTCGGATGACGGCGGGTATCCACACTGGATTGAGGTGGATCTGGGACAGGCTTACCAGGTAAGCGGTGTAAATTTCTATACAGGTTATTACGGGGATAACCACCCGGTAAATGAATATAAGTTGCAGTCCTGGACCGGTTCGGCCTGGATTGATATCACCCATGTCAGCAACAATCTGAATCCGGTGCATAAACACCTGTTCGATCCAGTCATCGTAACATCAAAGATCAAACTTGATGCCATTTCCGGGGAAGGCAATGCCCTGATGATGTATGAAATAGAGATCTTTGCCCAGTATAATTCCCCACCCAGCCTCAGCGATGTGGATGATCCGGAGCCAGTTTACGCCGATGAAGGGGCAAAGATATTGCTACTGACCGATATATCAGACGGGGACACGGACAGTGATCAGACCATCAGCATCACCGCTGCAAGCTCTAACGCCGGGATCGTGCCGGATCCGGTCATACAATATTCGCAGGGAGACAGTACGGCCGAATTATCCTGGACCCCGGCAGGTCCTGAAGGTACCGCTGTCATCACTGTTACCGTACAGGATGACGGAGGCAGTGCATATGGCGGCAGCGACAGCAGGGAGATCCAGTTTACCGTATCCGTGAGGGACCCGGGAAAGAATTATGCACCTACCATTGACGAGGTCCCGGATGTATATGCTTTTTCAACCTGTGAAACCTACCGGATCAACCTTGCGGGGATCTCTGACGGTGATCACAATAAGCTACAGGAAGTGCAACTGTCAGCCGCTACAAGCGACAATGGCCTGTTAGAAAATGTCGGTGTATTGTATACCCAGGGCGATTCAACCGGGGTCCTTTATTTCAATACCACCCAGACAAATGGTATCGGCAGTATCATTGTTACGGTGAAGGATGCAGGAGGGGTATCCGGGGATGGTAAGGACAGTATAAAGATCGATTTTGATGTCATCATAACCAGCAAACAGCAGGCGGCCCAGATAACCGCCGACCTGCAGCGTCAACACCAGGTCATTGAGGGATTTGGCGGGTTCGGTCTTGAAAAAGTAACCTGGTCAAGGGGACCTTATTATTCACAGGGGTATATTGACGATATTGTAGATGATCTGGGTGTGACCATCTTGAGGATAGCCGTTTCACCCATTGGCTTTGAACCATTCAATGATAATGAAGATCCATATGACATGGATCTTGAGCTGTACAGGAATAATATTTATAATTATGAGGACTGGAAGTCCATTGATTTTATCCGGGACCTTTTCAAGAAAGATCCTGACATGAAGGTGATCGTATCCAACTGGTCACCCCCTGCCTGGATGAAATCCAACAACAATGTCCAGGAAGGCGGATACCTGTTGCCTCAGTATTACCAGGAATTTGCCGAGTATATGGCAGCTTTTGTAAAACTTTTCAGGCAGGAAACCGGGGGGGAAGTATATGCCGTCAGCCTGCAAAATGAGCCGACCTTCTGGGAACCCTATGAATCCTGCCAGTATACGCCGCGCACCTATTGTGATCTGCTGAAGATTGTGGGGGAGCGTTTTGAACTCGAGGGACTTACCACCAAATTTTTCTATCCCGAAGAGGTAATGGTCAGGGTGAATGATATGGAAGGCTGGATGAATACCCTGAACAATGACGTTTATGCCCGGGAATATGTTGATATTGTAGCTGTGCATGGGTATGAACGCACTGGTATAAGTGCCGGTGAGATAGGAGGGGAGCTCTGGGACCAGTACTATATAGATTATGTTAATTTTCCCGGCTACAAGAAACAGTTCTGGATGACCGAAACATCGGGACAACCAAATACCCATAGTGGTGCCATGAAGTTGATTTCCGGATTGAGCTATGCCATTACCCACGGCCGGCTCAATGCCTGGGTATACTGGACAATCTCCGGTGAGGCGGCTGACCCGTATGGTGTTAACAATGTTTACAACCTGATGCTGAACGGGGTGAAGCTGAAAAAGTATTATGTCTCGAAAAATTATTACA
>LJUP01000113.1 GCA_001303955.1 Bacteroides sp. SM23_62
GTACGGATTTTCCTTTCGAGGTATTCGGCCATCCCCGGCTGGAGAACGCATATTTTGCCTTTACACCTGAAAGCATTCCGGGGAAATCTGAGCATCCCAAACTGAAAGGGGAAACCTGCATGGGAATGGACCTGCGATACCTCCGGAACAATCCCCGGCGTGAGGGGAGGATCAACCTTTCCTGGCTGTTGTTTGCCTATGAGAATTTCCCGGAAAAGGAAAAATTTTTCATTCCCTATTTTGAAAATCTTGCAGGGACTGCACACCTGAGACAACAGATCATGGATGGTATGACAGAAGACGAGATCAGGTCCAGCTGGTCTGATCAGCTTGCCGCATTCAGAAAGATCAGGAAGAAGTATCTGCTCTACCCGGATTTCGAATGATCCTGGCTAGTGGACGGTCCTGCCCGGATATTCCTGCAGGGCTTTCTCCAGGCATACCATGGCTTTCTCCAGGTCATCCTTTTTAAGGACATAGGCGATCCTGACCTGCTGTTTTCCCAGTTCAGGTTTGGAATAAAAACCTGAGGCGGGGGCCAGCATTACGGTCTGGTTTTCCCAGCTGAAGTCACTTAACAACCACCGGGCGAAATCATCCGCATCATCGACCGGCAACCGGGCGATGGTATAGAAGGCGCCTTTGGGAAGGGGACAGATCACCCCTTCCATCCCATTCAGGGCTGCCACCATGAAATCCCGGCGCTCTATGTATTCCTGGTGAACCTCGTCGAAATATTCCCGGGGCGTGTCCAGGGCGGCTTCACCCAGGATCTGTCCGAGGCCCGGGGGACTCAGCCGGGCCTGTGCAAATTTCAGGGCAGTGGAAATGACCTCCCTGTTCTTGCTGATCATGGCACCGATCCTCACCCCGCAGGCACTGTACCTTTTGGAAACCGAATCAAGCAGTATTACATGCTGGCCGGCACCTGGAATTTGCATGGATGAAAAGTGGGTCTGGCCGTCATAGCAGAATTCCCTGTATACCTCATCCGAATACAGGTACAGGTCATGTTTGAGGATGACCCTTCCAAGTTGTTCCAGCTCCTCCCTGGAGTAGAGATAACCGGTCGGATTGTTCGGGTTACAGATAATGATCCCTTTTGTCCCCGGGGTAATGAGCTTCTCAAATTCCCCGGCATGTGGCAATGCGAAACCCTTCTCAATGGTGGAAATGACAGGTTTAACCCTCACCCCGGCCGCGGTGGCAAATCCGTTGTAATTGGCATAATAGGGCTCGGGAACAATCACCTCGTCACCCGGATCCAGGGTCGACATCAGGGCGAATGATATGGCCTCCGAACCCCCGGTGGTGATCAGTATCTCTGTATGCTCCACCGGAATATCCAGTCCACGGTAATAATCCGACAACTTTCTGCGATAACTTTCATTTCCAGCGGAATGACTGTATTCGATCACCTTTGCTTCCAGGTTCTTAACTGCATCAATAGCCACCTCCGGTGTTTTGATATCCGGTTGTCCGATGTTCAGGTGGTAGACCTTTCGTCCCTTTCGCTTGGCTTCCTCGGCAAAAGGTACCAGCTTCCGTATGGGTGATTCGGGCATGGACCTGCCCCTTTCAGAGATCTCAGGCATAGGTGGATATGTATTAATTTACTGCTTCCTGATCATAGGGTTTTACCCGCCCGCTGATATACAGTCGCTGTGCTCCATTGCTTGCATTGGAATAAACATAGACAGACTTTTTGAAAAAACCTACTCTCTGGGTATCATAACTTACACGGATAATACCCTGTTCCCCGGCCTTTACGGGTTCATGGGGCCAATCGGGGACGGTGCATCCGCAGGTGGATTTCACATGGGTCAGGACAAGGGGTGTTTCTCCCGTGTTGCGGAAAAAAAACTCACATTCCCCGTCACCACCGAACGGGATCTCCCCGTATTCATAGTTGGTTTCTGCGAAGGCAATGATGGCATCCCCTTTTGCCTTTTTCCCTTCTTCCTGGCTGCAGGATGCCAGTGTCAGTGCCAGCAGGATTACAGCTGATACGGTTCCGAATTTTCTCATGTTCTTCAATTGGCTTGGTAAAAATAACTGATTTAATCATAATAAATGATTATTTTTACGGGAATTTTACCCATCAATACTGCTGTTCAAATTACTGTAGGTCAAAACATTATCTCAGAAATGGACATTCCCGCAAAATATGATCCATCAAAATCGGAAGAGCGCTGGTATGATTACTGGATGAGACATGACCTGTTCAGTTCCCGGCCCGATGACCGGGAACCCTATACCATCGTCATCCCTCCGCCCAATGTCACAGGCGTGCTGCATATGGGGCATATGCTGAACAATACCATCCAGGATGTATTGATCAGGAAAAACCGGATGGACGGAAAGAATGCGCTCTGGGTGCCCGGGACGGATCATGCATCGATTGCAACCGAGGCAAGGGTCGTGGCAAAGTTGCAGGACGAAGGGATCAGCAAGGACCAGCTGACACGGGACGAGTTTCTCAGGTATGCCTGGGAATGGAAGCACAAGCATGGAGGCATCATCCTGGAGCAGCTCAAGAAGCTGGGTGCATCCTGTGACTGGAACCGGACCCGTTTCACCATGGATGATGATTACTACGAAAGCGTGATCAGCGTTTTTATTGACCTCTATAATAAGGGCTATATCTACCGGGGAATCCGCATGGTCAACTGGGATCCCCGGGCCAGAACGGCCGTTTCTGATGAAGAAGTGAACTACCGGGAGGTCCAATCCAAATTGTATTATGTCAGGTACGATGTGAAAGGGGATAAATCCGGCATCGTGATCGCCACGACCAGGCCGGAAACCATCCTGGGGGATACCGCCGTGGCCGTCAACCCGGCAGATCCCAGGTACCGGCACCTGCATGGGAAAACGGTGATCATTCCACTGGTAAACAGGGAGGCCCCGATCATTACCGATGATTATGTCGATCATGAATTCGGAACCGGCGCCCTGAAGATAACGCCCGCCCATGATGAGAATGATTATGAGATCGGCATCCGGCATAACCTGCAGAGCGTTGATATCCTGAACGATGACGGAACACTGAATAAAGCAGCTGAAATCTGCATCGGAATGAACCGTTTCAAGGCACGTGATGAGGTGGTGAATGAACTTGAAAGGCAGGGCCATATGGTCAAGATAGAGGATTATGTGAACAAGGTGGGTTTCTCGGAAAGGACAGATGCGGTCATTGAGCCCAAGCTGTCAATGCAGTGGTTTTTAAAAATGCAGGAGATTTCAAAGCCCGCTCTTGAAAGTGTGCTGAAAGTGGATGTACAGTTGCATCCGGCGAAATTTATAAACATTTACCGCCACTGGATGGAAAATATCAAGGACTGGTGCATTTCCAGGCAGCTATGGTGGGGACAGCGGATCCCGGCCTGGTATATCGGGAAGTCCAATGAGTTTGTGGTGGCAGCCCGGCCTGAACAGGCCCTGGAACTGGCACGTACAAAAACCGGAAACAGCTCGCTTGAGATGGAAGATCTTCATCAGGATGAGGATGTGCTGGACACCTGGTTCTCTTCCTGGTTATGGCCCATTGCGCTGTTCGACGGGATCCGCCATCCGGATAATGAGGAATACCGGTATTATTACCCTACCAATGACCTGGTAACTGCCCCGGATATCCTTTTCTTCTGGGTGGCAAGGATGATCATAGCCGGTTATGAGTACCCCGGGGAAAAACCATTCAGTAATGTATACCTGACGGGCATGGTCCGGGATAACAAACGGAGGAAGATGTCGAAATCCCTCGGTAACTCCCCCGAGCCCCTCGACCTGATAAAGCAATACTCGGCTGACGGGGTACGCGTAGGTATGTTACTGTGCTCTCCTGCGGGGGGGGATCTCCTCTATGATGACAGTTTGCCCGAGCAGGGCAGGAATTTCGGGAACAAGATCTGGAATGCATTCCGGCTGGTCCGGCAATGGAAGGTGGATCATGAGGTTCAACAACCCGAGAGTGCCAGGGCAGCCATCCTGTGGTTTGAGCATAAATTGTACAGTTCGCTTTCAGAACTTGAGGACCACTATGCAAAATACCGTATTTCCGATGCCCTGATGACCCTCTACAGGCTTTTCTGGGATGAATTCTCAGCCTGGTACCTGGAAAGCATCAAACCGCCCTATGGAAAACCCATCGATGCCGTGACCCGGGAGCGGACCATCCACTTCCTGGATATGCTCATCCGGATGCTGCATCCTTTCATGCCTTTCATTACGGAACATGTATGGCAGTTAATGGCAGAAAGGAAAGATGGGGAAAGCATCATGGTATGCCGGCCACCCGAGGCCGGCAGGGTTGATAAGGCAATCCTCTCTCAATTCGAGGCCCTGAAAGAGGCCGTGACCGCGGTCAGGAACATCAGGAATGAGAAAGGCCTGCCCGCCAAAGAAAGCCTCAGGCTTTATGTGAGGGATCAGAACCATTCATACGACAGGCGGTTTGAGAGTATCCTTTTGAAACTTGGAATACTGGATCATGTCAAAGAAACTACGGAAAAAGTGGAAGGGGCCGTTTCTTTCCGGGTTCAATCCGCAGAATTCTATATTCCTCTTGAAGAAGCCGTGGATGCCGGCGAGGAACTGCAGAAGCTGGAAGAAGAATTAACCTATACCAGGGGATTCCTGAAATCGGTCCTGGCCAATCTGGAAAATGCCAGGTTTGTTGAGCATGCCCCCGAAAAGGTCGTTCACAAGGAAAGGAAAAAAAAGGAAGATGCCGAAAAGAAGATCCAGGTCCTGGAACAGCGTATCAGGGACTTAAGGGGCTAGTCTTTTGATGACCCAGTCCCGCTCTGTCTTTTCAAACAGCCATCTTTCATGCATCCTGTTCTTCCTGTCCGACCAGAACTCCATCCTGACAGGTACCACCCTGTAACCACCCCAGTGCGGGGGCCGGGGCACGGGCTGGTCCCGGAATTCCGATGACCATTTTTTCAAGGATTCATCTAGGCTGGTTTTGGAACGGATCACCCGGCTTTGTTCAGAGGCCCATGCGCCCAGCTGGCTGCCCCGGGGGCGGCTTTCAAAATACCTGTCTGATTCTATTGCGCTGACTTTTTCCGCGTGGCCTTCAATCCTCACCTGGCGGCCTGTTTCCAGCCAGTGCAGGACCAGTGCTGCACGGGGATTCTTTTCAAGATCCATGCCTTTCCTGCTGCCATAATTGGTATAGAACACAAATCCTTTCTCATCAAAGGATTTCAAAAGGACCATCCGGGCTGCGGGATTACCTTCCCCGTCAACGGTGGCCAGTGTCATGATGGTTGGATCCGGGATGCCGGCATCAACGGCTTCCCGGTACCAATCCTCGAATAATGAAAATGGATTTGCCGCCTTCATTCAACCATCCTCCGTAATCTCTTTTCCCGTCTCATTATCCATCACCAGTTTTGCCCCCTTGATACTGGCATTCAGCTCAAACCCTATCAGCAGGGCCATGGAATTCAGATACAGCCAGAGCAGGATGACCATCAGGGTACCGATCGATCCGTAAAACTTGTTGAATTGTCCGAAATGATTGATGATCGAAGAGAATATCAGGGAGGTCAGGATCACCAGCACACTTGCCAGGGAGGATCCGGCGGAATAGAATTTCCACTTCATCTTGCGTGAGGGACCCAGCCAGTAAAGAAATGACAGGGCAGAATAGATAAGGGCGATAATGACGATCCATTTACCTATCCTGAAAATATAAAGGGTAAAGTCTTTCTGGATGATTTCCTTGGAATCCAGCAGGTTTATGGCGGAACGGCTGAATAGGATCAGGCTTATGGCCGTGACCATCAGGACAAACATGATGATCACCAGGAATGCAGCGATGGCCCGTCGTTCAATCCATGACCGCGTCTCAATGGCATGGTAGGTGTTGTTGAAGGCTACGATCAGCACATTGATCGCATTGGTGGCAAAATAAAGGGCGATCAGGATGCCAAATAACTGTAAGGCCGGCCTTTTGACAAACATATCCCTGAGGGTACTCTCCATTAACTGGAAGACATTTGCGGGCAACATGCTTTCAACCATGCTCATAAATCCCTCCTGGAAATTCTTGATGGGAATATGGGGGATCAGGGTGAACAGGTAGATAATCAGGGGCAAAGAGGCCAGTGCAAAGTGGAAGGCAATGGATGATGCACGGGTTGTCAGTGCACCCCGCTGTATCCCCCTGATAAAAAAGGCGACGACATCATAGATGGGAATGCCCTCAAATCCGGGAATACTGAGTTGCTTGGCCCGACTGATGGCCCATCTGGCCTTCGTATTTACAAATATGGATATCTTTGATAGGTTGGATTTTTCTTCCATATGTCAATCACTGGCCTTTAGACTGAAATCCAGGCTTTGTATCTGGTGTGTCAGCGCTCCTACGGAGATGTAGTCAACCCCGCAGGCTGCATATTCCCTGAGGTTGTCCAGGGTAATTTTCCCGGAGGATTCCGTTTCATACCTGCCTGCAATGAGTGCTACGGCCCTGCGTGTATCCTCGAGGCTGAAATTATCAAGCATGATCCGGTGTATATGCCCCGCCCGGATGATCTCCCTCACGTCTTCCAGTCCCCTTGCCTCAACCTCAATGCGTAGTGCTTTACCTGTCCTGTCCAGGTACTCATTCGTTTTCCTGATAGCCTGTGTAATACCGCCGGCAAAATCAATATGATTGTCTTTCAGCATGATCATATCATACAATCCCATCCGGTGATTCTCCCCGCCGCCGATCCTTACCGCCTCCTTGTCCAGGATCCTCATGCCGGGGGTCGTTTTCCGGGTATCCATTATTTTTGTGCGCAGGTCCTTGATTTTCTGGACATACCTGTCTGTCTGGGTGGCAATGCCACTCATGCGTTGCAGGACATTCAGTACAATCCGTTCTGATTTCAGTATTGACTGTACCGTACCCGATACTGTAAATCCGGTGTCCCCGGATTTGATCCGGTCACCATCCCGCAGGTGAAATTCTATCTTTAATTCAGGGTCAATCCTCCTGAATATGAGCGATGTAATTTCCAGTCCGGCGATAATCCCTTCATCCTTGAGGTGCAGCTTTGCTTTTCCCCTGGCTTCCGCAGGAATGCAGGCCAGGGAAGAATGGTCACCATCACCCAGGTCCTCCTGCAGGGCTGTTTCCAGAAAGGCGTCAAAAAGATCTTTATTGATCATTTCCCTCTTCTTCCTCGATCCTTAACTGGTGAATCAATGGTGTATTGTCCTGCTTTTTCATCAGGATGTATATCCTGTAACGGGCCCTGGAAGTGTCGAGGCTGCCAATGGCATAGCGGGAATTTTCCTTTCCCCCTTCAAATATAACCTTGAATGCGCTGGGTTTGTGTTCGGAGAAAAACTTCCGGATGATTTGTTCGGCCTGTGACCGGCTGTATACATCTTCCTGGTCAAGGATGATCAGCTCTACATTGGTATGGAAATGTTTGGCCAGTTCGGCGGCATTGCCGGCCTCGAATGACAGCACAATATCTTTTGGCAGTTTATCCGTCTGTGCATATGATAACACTGGAAACATCAGGATGATCCAGGAGAAGATATAAAGTATCTTTTTCATTTCAAGCACAATTTTTGTACATTCTAATTCATAAATCATGCCGGGATTCGGAAATCATCCCTGAGGGTCCCGGTTGAAAGCGCAATTTAGCAATATTTGGCATGAAAATACAATTACTGTTTACCGGAAAAACCAGATTTCCCTTTATCCGTGAGGGAATTGAAGAATACAGACGGCGGCTCGTTCATTATACTGATTTTCAGATCAGGGACCTGCCCGACCTGAGAAATTCCGGATCCTGGCCCGAGAAAAAGGTAAAAGGGGAAGAAGGTAAAAACATCCTGAAAGCCATTGATCCGCGGGATTATGTGGTTTTGCTTGATGAACGCGGTAAGCACATGGATTCCCTGGCATTTGCGGGACTGCTTGAAAAGCTGCAATACGGATCTTTCAGGACATTGTTATTTGTGATCGGCGGACCCTATGGTTTTGCCGGAGAAATTCATCAAAGGGCCGATCTTGAACTGTCCCTTTCAAAGATGACATTTTCTCACCAGCTGGCAAGGCTCATCTTCCTTGAACAGTTATACAGGGCATATACCATCATCCGGGGGGAACCGTATCATCATGGTTGATGATTTATCCCTATCTTTAGCCTTCGAAGCTGAATCGACATGAACAAAAGCATGATAAGGAACACCGGATTGCTGGCAGCTGCCATTGTCTGCTTTCTGATATCCCTGCTGCTTGCCCATTTCTCCTTCTACAACCTGGCTGAAAACAGGATTGTACGGAAGTTCCAGGTAACGTTGCAGGACAAGGAACGCCATACCTATTCACTTTTTGACGAGATGGAAGAAGTCATCGCTCCCGTTGATAAAGACCGGGGAAGTGATCCGGGACTGTATTTTACCTTGTTGCATCCGCAGATGAAAGAAAAGACAGAAGGAATGGGTATTGATCTTTTCATTGTCGAAAGCGATACGTTGAGATTCTGGACAGGGAATACAGTTTCGGTAGAAACCCTGCTTTCAAACGAGAGCGAAATGGATAGACTGGTATTTGCCGGGAACAGCTGGTTGCTGAAGAGGGAAAGGAAGATGGGGGACAGCAGGCTGATCGGCCTGATCCTGATCAAGCATGAATACCAGTATGAGAACCGCTTCCTGAGAAATGATTTCCAGGCTGATTTTCATGTTCCGGCGGGGACCCGCATCCTGCGTGGAGGAGAGCATACAGGCCGCACCATTTACGATTCATGGCAGCAGGAGGCATTCACACTTGATTTTAGCCAGATCCCCCCGTACAGTCCCTTCCAGTCCTATCTCTCTCTTTTCCTGTTTTTTACCGGGATACTACTTTTCCTGCTGTATGTGCGCCACCTGATCAAATCCATACAGGATCCGTTCTGGAAAAATACGGGGATTGTCATGGGAGCCATCATCATGATCCTGCTGAATGCCATCATGCTGAAAATGGCCATTCCTGATCAGATAGGTGATCTCGAGATCTTCAACCCGGTATTGTTTGCCGCTTCCAACCTGTTCCCCACACTGGCGGACCTGCTGATCACATCCTTCTTCTTATTTTTCCTGGCCTATATATTTTATGCTGAATTTACATTGCCTGACATATCCAGCAGGACTTTCTTACTGGTGCTGCAGGGGATCTTTTTCATCGCCCTGGTATTTTATTTCCAGTTAACCATCCTGCTGTTCCGGAGCCTTGTCGTGCATTCCAGTATCTCGTTTGAGACCTACAGGGTGCTTGACATAACTGTATTTACATTTGTGGGCCTGTTGATCCTGGCCTTCCATTTTACCTCCCTGACCCTGCTGATGGATAAGTTTTTCAGCCTGTTTAAACCGGATCTCTCATCATACAGGCTGCTCTTTTTTGTCATTGCCTTCGGATTGCTTGCCTGGGTGACGGGTTTTATGCAGCCCGGGGGACCGGACCTGCTGCTGGCCTTTTTGATCACGGTTGTGACCGGGGTGGTCGCTGTGATCAGGGGAAGCAGGCATGTTCAGTTCAGGTACTCCACCTTCGTACTGCTGATCTTCCTGTACAGCATCCTGTCAGTATACCAGATCGGGATCTATGCAGATGAAAAAAGGCATAATGAGAAAATGGTGCTTGCCGTCGATCTTTCCGCCGAACATGATCCGGTTGCCGAGCTGCTGTTGAATGACCTGGAAATGGACATAGCCACTGACCAGGAGCTTGGGTACATGATCCATGAAGGGTATACAGATCAAATGGTCATTGATGATTACCTCAGGGGTAACTATTTCAGTGGTTTCTGGGACAGGTATGATATGCATTTCACCCTCTGTACACCTGATGACAGCCTGTATATCGAGCCATATTATGATGTCTGGTATCCTTGCTATGAGTTTTTCGATGATCTGCACAGGGAAAACCGGATCAGGATCCCCGGTTCAAGGTTTTATTTCGTGGATAACATGAACGGGAGGATCAGCTATTTTGCTTCATTTGAATTTTTCTCCGCAGACAGTACCGCGACGGCCAGTCTGTTCCTGGAACTTGATTCACGCCTGGTCACGGAAGAACTCGGGTACCCTGAACTATTGCTTTCTGACCGGCTCCGGAAAGGTTTTTTTCACAAGGATTATACCTATGCAAAATATAACAACGGGCAGCTGATCACCCAGTCAGGGGACTTTTCATACAGCATGAGACAGGATCCATATACCAATGGGTCAGGAGAGTTTGAATATACCGTTTATGACGGGTATGAACACCTGGCCTATCACCTGGATGAATTGAATACTGTGGTTGTCAGCAATCCGCAGGTGAGCCTCTTAAGTACGGTCATCACCTTTACCTATATATTTGTTTTTTTCTACCTGATCCTGTCGGTAAACCTGCTGCTGGTAAATATTCCCTTCCTGAGAAGGAGTTTCCAGCTCAATATCAAGAACAAGATCCAGTTTACCATAATCGGCATCCTGTTCCTGTCTTTGCTTTTGATCGGAGGAGGGACCATCCTGTTCAGTATCCGGCAATACCGGGAAAGACACTTCGACAGCCTCGGGGAGAAGATCCAGTCGGTCTATATTGAGGTTATGCATAAACTCCAATTCGAGACTGACCTGACCGCCGGGTGGCAGGCTGGAGGTTATTCCAGCCTGGATGAATTGCTGCAGAAGTTTTCAAACGTGTTCTTCTCCGACATCAACCTGTATGCTCCCAACGGGGACCTGCTGGCAACATCCCGTGCGGAGATATTCGAAAAACGACTGACCGGTACGATGATACACCCGGCAGCCTATTATGAGCTGGCCATTCTGAATGCCGCTGAATTTACCCATGAAGAACAGATCGGGGAGCTGCGTTTTCTTTCTGCCTATGTGCCCTTCAGGAATGACTGGAATGAACTGCTGGCATACCTTAACCTGCCCTATTTTACCAGGCAGCAGGCATTGACCAGGGAGATCTCCAACCTGGTGGTTGCCGTGGTCAATTTCTATGTCCTGCTGATCACCATCTCCATCTTGATCGCCGTCTTTATTTCAAACCAGATCACACATCCACTCAGGATGATCGAGAGCAAATTCGGAAAAATACGTTTCGGCAGGAGCAATGAAAAGATCCAGTATGAGGCCAGGGACGAAATAGGGGCCCTGGTCAGGGCATATAACGATATGGTGGATGAGCTGGCAGATTCGGCTGAAAAGCTTGCCCGTTCAGAACGGGAATCGGCCTGGCGGGAAATGGCCAAGCAAATTGCCCATGAAATCAAGAACCCGCTGACGCCTATGAAACTGAGCGTGCAGCATCTGCAGCGATCCTCCGGGGAGGCGCCTGCCACACAGAAACAAAACCTGAAACAGATCACACAAACCCTTATAGAGCAGATAGACCATCTGTCAGCCATTGCCACAGAATTTTCAAATTTTGCCCAGATGCCCAGGACAAATAATGAGGAGGTCGACCTGAAAGACAAGATCGTCAAGATTTCGAAACTGTTCCAGAGTACCGAGGATATTGAGATCCAGACAAACTTTTCAAACACGGTGCCGGCAATTGTGCTGGCGGACCGGGAACAATTGTTACGGGTATTCATCAACCTGGTGAAAAATGCCATACAGGCCATACCGGAGGACCGGAACGGGAAGATCGGCATTACCCTGGAAACCACTGAAAACAGCGCGATTGTCAAAATAATTGACAATGGCAGGGGCATCCCCGTTGAACTTGGCGATAAACTTTTCCAGCCTAACTTCACCACCAAATCCAGCGGTATGGGCATGGGACTCGCCATCGTGAAAAACATCATCGAACATGCCGGGGGAAATATACGGTACGATACGGTACCGGGAGAGGGGACGACATTTATCGTGGACTTGCCTTTGTATAAAACGCTTTAAATCAAATTAATATGATTAACAGGCTGCCATCGGCACAGAAATTCTCATTTTTCCTGTTGTCCATTATCCTTGTCTTTTATGTGCTGATCGCTGCCAAAATGTTTTTATACCCCCTTGCCCTGGGGGTCCTTTTTGCCTACCTGTTATACCCGCTGGCCAATTTTTTGGAGAAGAAAAAATTTCCCAGGATCCTGGCCATACTCATTAGTATTATCCTGCTGCTGACCGTGATCACCTTTACAGCGTTTTTTGTGTACCGCAAACTGGGGGTTTTTGTAGGGGACTTCCCTGCATTCCGTGTCAAGGCCATCAACCGCATTGACGAACTGGAAAGAACGATCTCGGACCTTTTCGGCATGGCTGATCTTAAACTGACAGATTTCCTGCGATCAAGGGTTTCAGGCATGTTCGATGCAGGGAGTAATGTGTTTAATAAAGCCTTTACCGCCACCACAGGCACCCTTTTCAGGCTGGGAATCCTGCCGGTATTTATATTTATGTTCCTCTATTACCGCACCAAGTTTGCCTGGTTCATCATGAAGATCGTACCGCGCGAAAAGCAGCTGCTTACCCTGAATGTCCTGCGGGAAGCCTCCAAAGTTGCCTCACGCTATATGGGTGGCATCTTCACGGTTGTGTTTGTGCTGTGGATCATCAATTCATTGGGACTCTACCTGGCCGGGATCAGGTATGCCATTACCCTGGGGGTGATCGCTGCCCTTTTTAATTTCATACCTTATTTCGGGACCATCATAGGTTATTCCATCCCGTTTGTATTTGCCTTGCTTACAGGAGATTCTGCCCAGCCGGCATTCAAGGTTTTGCTGGTATTCCTGATTGTGCAGTTCACTGAGAATAACATACTTACCCCGAATATTGTCGGGAATTATGTCAAGATCAATCCCTTCATGATCATCCTGGGGGTCATTGCCGGGGGCATGGTATGGGGACTCCCGGGAATGTTTGTCGTGATCCCCTTTCTGGCCATACTGCGAATCATCAGTGAACATATTCCGGCCCTGCATCCATATGTTTACCTGCTGGGGACCGGTGGTACCCGCCGGCATGCCCTGACCGGCGAAAACATACGGAAATTTCTTAACAGGTTCAGGAACAGGAAATCCGACATTCCTGAAAGATTTTAACATTTTGGGGATAAAGAAAAACCGGGTTCTTTGTAACTCTTTTTTCATTTTACTGTAAAATCGTCTATATTCAGTCGCCATAGCTGAAAACATCCTGATTTTCAAGGTGGATTTCAGCGGGGTTATGTATTTTAATACAGCATGGCAAAAGGGCATATTATTAAGGTTCTGATAAAATATCACCTCCCTGCCATAATACTGGTAGTCCTTTCCCTGTCTCCTGCCCTTGGACAGGATACCATCGTCGTCAATGAGTATACCCGGATCCTTTCCGTGGAAAACAAGGATACTACAGATATATTTGACAGTGCGATCGTTTCTGATCCATTACTGTTCCAGAAGGGGGATATCGCCATGTTTTACCAGGTCAAGGGACTGCAGGTATATCCCCCCGGGCATCCCGATGAAGGTGAGATTGACAGGGGAAGTGGGAATCCCAACACAGGGATCTATACACTCATACGTGTTTTCGATGTGGACATACCAGACAGTGCGGTTATATTTTCCACCTATCTGCCTAAAATGAGAACGCCCCTGCCGGGTGAAGTGAATCAGCTGATCAAAGTACCTGTCCTTGATCGGCTTGATACCAATAAAACCATTACCTGTCGGGCCTGGGACTCAACCAAAGGGACCGGGGGCGTGGTGGCCATAATCGCCAGGTCAAAGATCACCCTGAACAGTGATATCGATGTCAGCGGCAAAGGCTTTGCCGGGGGGGATACCACCCTGTTCGGAGGGGACTGCAGCAAAGTGACAGGAGCGTTCCATTTCGAAAATGACCGGGATTCATCCGGACGAAAGGGTGAGGGAGTGGTCCAGTCCAACTATATTTACAAGCGTGGAAGGGGATTCGTAGTCAATGCCGGCGGTGGTGGAAACGGCAAATTTGCCGGCGGTGCCGGTGGTGGGAACCGCGGTGGTGGCGGTACTGGTGGTTACCCATCTCAAGCATGCGGCAATAACGATCCGGATAATCTGGCCAGCGGAAGTTACATAGACTCGGATCTGTATACCAATGTAACAGAATTAAAGAACCGGATTTATTTCGGTGGAGGAGGCGGAGCAGGCAACGAAGGCGAGGGCAGGACAGGTACCCCCGGCGGTAACGGCGGAGGGATCATTATACTGGTCACCGATACCCTTGAATCACAAAATGCATCCCTGCTTGCTGCCGGCGAGTCCGTAACAGAGATTGTCACGGCAGGCGCAGGCGGCGGTGGCGGTGGCGGTGTCATCGTGGTTGATGCCAATGTGATCACCGGGAACCTGCTGATGGATGTGTCCGGGGGGGACGGGGGCCATACCAATTATGCCACCGACAGGAGCGGTCCAGGTGGACTGGGTGGTGCCGGGGTCATCTGGCATGCCGGTTCAACCCTGCCCGGCGGGGTCACAACGGATTATTCTCCGGGAAGCAGGGGATTATGGAACGGTGTATCTTACGGTGCTTCCTCCACAGGGCAGCTTAGCGGAGCAGTTATTTCTAATCTGATCATTCCCATACGTGGATTCACTTTCAATGTGGCATCAGGCACGCAGACCATCTGCCAGGGGGATACCCCCGATCCCATCATTGCCTCCCAGCCCAAGGGCGATGTCAGTTTTACATACGAGTGGCTGGCCCGGACCAACGGCAGCGGCTGGGCTCCGGCACCGGGTACCAATGACCAGAAGGATTATGCACCGGGAC
>LJUP01000114.1 GCA_001303955.1 Bacteroides sp. SM23_62
TTGCTCATGATATGATGTGGTATTCATTCGAATCTTAATGAAACGATCTTCTGTTACTTCCAAATTCAAAGCACCGTTGCGGTTGGCATACTTAAAACCTTCCAATTCACGTACTGGGAACCAGATCATTGTTACAGATTTACCTTCATAGGGCTGCAGCCAGCTATAGTCTGGTTGATTGTCCGTATAAGCCCCGGCCATGAGCTCAATATAATGGCTGTCATCGTCAGTGAGGCCGGCATTCGCTCTGTCACCACCGGGATTGTTACCCCAAGCCCAGAATTTCATTCCAGGAGTAATATGGCGATTTCCGACCCATACAGTGCCTGCTTGTTTACCGTGATCATATCCACCAAAATAATCTTCTTTTGGATCCCAAGAGAAGAAAGAAGAAGGCACACCGATATTTTTCCACCAGCTAATATTCACATTTTTATAGTTAAAACCGGTGTAATAACGGTCGGATACAGGCCAAGTAGTCATCTCCCTTTTGGCATGTTGGGTAACGTACTGGACCGACGGTGGAAAAATTACTTGATAGTTGGTATCTACATGAACCGATGGATTGGCCCAGAACAAAAAGCTGTTTACTATAGGCGTACGGTTCATGGGATGGATAGTCATCTCTACGAGAGATGAATGTGGAAAAATGGTATATCCCAGCAGGATACGCATTCGATGCCTTTGGTCCGTGTTGGCAATCCAGATTGTTTTACTCCCGTCGGGATTTTCTTCGATTTGATAATCCATTGGTTTTACTGTATTTGGTCCGTGATGATGTGGAAACCCCCAGGCATTGGAACCGGAAATCCAGTAACCGACCATGCCGATAAGTGAAGGCTTTATTACATGCTGGCGGTAGAACCAGTTATAACCGTTGGTTTTATCCTCCGCAAAGAAGATACGTCCACCCATTCCGGGCATGATACCGAGCTTAATATATTCATTTTCCAAATTGACAATATGATATGGCATGTCTTTCTTTACACGGGTTAATCCATCATTCATAGGATAAGGATAAATACGCCTCTGAACACCTTGATGTGTCTTACCTTCATAAAACCGCGGCATAGGATTTGGTGGGTCGACGAGGTAAGTTGGTATAAGTAGTGTATCCTCCCTCACTTGAACCTGTGCCGAAACATTCCCTGCACAGAAAACTATCAGCATAATTGCAAAGATTACCACGATTAAACAAAACAAAGAGTGTTCATTTTTTTCTTGACATAATGATAAATACAAGCCTTCCTCCTAATGAATTCAACTTAAAATCTAAGGTTTTTGAGCGTTGATTACATTTTATAAAAATCATTCTGTCCGATTTAACAGAATTTCCGTTTTTCGAATTAATTAAACTTATTGTGAAAATGTGATGATTTTTATCCGTAAGGTTCTCGAAACATATCGCGGAACATATATTAAATATTGCGAGACTCAAAATAGAGAGGCGCATTATTGATACGCCTCTCTCCTGGGAATCATTATTAATTTAAGGCGACCCTCACAAATTTTGATTGGCCAGAGTCTCACTTGCAGGAAGCGGCATATAGTACTTAATAGCTCCCAGAGGTTGCAAATCATCCGGATTCTTTTTGGCCACAACTTCCTCGACCTTTTGTAACCTGACCAGATCAAACCACCGGCAATATTGCCTCATTTTAGAAAGGCAACTTTTATTGCCTTTTTATAGGCCACTGTCTCCATTTGACAGAAATAAATACCACTAGCGACACTCTTTCCAGCATGATCTCTTCCATCCCATGATACAGTGTAATCTCCCACCTTGTGGTAAGAATTTGCGAGTTGATTAATCTTTTCACCTGTGAGATTGTATATCGAAATCGCAAGCCGTGAAGGAAACACTAAACTATATGGAATAATGGTTATGGCGTTAAATGGGTTCGGATAATTATAGTTTAAACCAAATATATCAGGTAAACTCGGCTTGTGTGATGAGGATGAGGATGCTTCTTCTGATTCTGCTGCACCAATATCAATTCCATTAAGTTGAGGAATCTTCGTACCATAAAAATCCTGTGATCCAGGATTTATACCAAAGGTCGATAAAAGATCTATTCCTGAATCAATCATAGGAGAACTAGGCAGCAAACAATACGCTGATAATGTATTTAATTTCGTGTGATCGCCAATAGTACCCCCTTTACCTGGATCGGTCAGTTGAGGATCTATTTCAAATCCGCTATTCACATCGTCTAATTTTTCCTGGCCTGTAGCTTCTCGCCATGCTCCAAGACTGGTATATGTATTAGAATCCCACCTGAATTGGAGGTTTGAGCCATATGTCCAGTAACAATTGCCATTAAAATACCATCCTCCTGCAGTTTGTGGTATGTCCAGTACTTTTTTACTCGCTGCAGTTACTATGATATTATTATATATTTCTGTATTGTAGATATATGTTGCACCGAAGGCGAAATCAACGATTCCGGCCCCGGTTGTATTTGAGGAGACATAGATAGTGTTGTTATATACTCTCGTGTCCTGAATACCGCCACTTGAATGAGTGGCCCAAAAATTAATCCCACCATAACCACCCACCAATCCATCATTTTCACTTATATTGTACCTAACGGTGTTATTCTTGAATTCACGCGCTCCATCAAACTGATAGATGCCATACCCAGCACCATGATTATCATGCGAGTAATTATATTGCATGATACAATTTATGCATCCTCCATCAAGATCGAATCCACCGCCATCTTTATTATTATTGGTTTTATTATGGTGAGATTCACAATATTGAATAACGATGTCTTTGGCATCCCAGGCCCAAATGCCAATGGGCCCACCAGCATTTGAACTATTCAGCCATCCATTTTCGTAGGCTTCACAGTATTCAATCACCCCTCCCTCCGTCTGTGAAATCATGATACCATTTCCGGAATGCGGTGATTTATCTGGTATACCTGGATTATTATATGCCTTACAATATCCTATATAGATATCCTGATTGGCCCAACCCTGCAGTGGGGGCCAGTAACCATATATATTTATTCCTTTATCCCCATTATCATGAGCAGTAGAGTTGGTAATTCTAACATTTTTAAAACCGGATAAACCGTTCCAACCACCAAGTATTATTCCTGTTTTCCGGTAACCACTAACTTCCACATTATCAATGCGTATGTAATCTAACCGGATATCACCGACCAGGTTATTATAAAATGAGATACCATCCTTCCCACTTGAATCCGTCCGCCCGGATCCGATAAAGACTAAATTCTCTATAACAAATCCGGCACAATTATAGGCATATAATCCAGTTTGATTACCTGAATTTATGGTTGCTCTGCCATCCCCATAAGAACCAACAGTTACGGGAAATTCAGATGTACCACTATCAGCAGAATTAAATGAGAGTGAACCGGAAAACACATGTCCTGCTTCAAAAGCTATCGTATCAGCCGGTTCAAATTCAATACTGTTGACCTTATTAATCGTCTGCCACGCCTTTTCAGGACTTGTACCTAAATTTTCATCATTACCTGAAGGACTCACATAGTATTTGGTTGCACTTTGTGTTTCACCAGTAAATAATATTGTTATCATTATCACAATCAATAGTAATAATTGCATGTTTGGCATTTTATTACCCTATTCATTTTTAATATATATACAATCCCCTAACCTCTTTCTGAAGGGGGGACTTTTTTAGTTTATCTGCTTAAAAATAATTATACTACAACAGTTCCTAAAGTTGATTTTATCTTTAGTTAATTAAGTTAAAGAAATTAAAATTAAACTAAGTTCGACAGCACCTTCCCTGCCGGTAATACCGCAACAGAATCCATAGATGTAAGTTGTTTCAACAATTCATCCAAATAATCTGAACTCAATGGTCCCCAACCCTCATCGTCTAAGCCGTGTGTATTATATATCAGCCACCCGGATGGTTTGGATAGTAATTCATCAACTTTTGATTTTAGATCCTCATCAATATGTTCAGGTCCATAACTGATACAAGTAAGTCTAACTACTTCTCTATGAGGTAATTGATTTATTGCGTCACCACTGGTCCTGAACGCTCTCACTTGAGTTGGAAGCCATTCCTCCAGTTCCGGAGTTGAAGCATTATACGGGAAATTAAATACCGAATTCTGAGGTTCAAAACCTTTCAATTCTCTGGAAAAGACATCTAAACATCGCAATATAAGATCTTTTGCTTTTTCAAATGAAACCTGACTAAGATTAGCATGCATATAGCCATGCGGCATGATTTCATGTCCTCGTTGCTGCAATTCATTCCATAGACCAAAATCACCTACCGGCCATCTATGGTACTCATTAGGAAGTTCGAAATTCTTTAAATGAGCAGTTGCTATTACGTTTATACATGCCGACAAACCATATCTTTCATAAATCTCAGCTGTTTTTAAACTCGATTTTTTGAAACCGTCATCAAAACTCAAGGTAACAATATGACTCTTTTTATGATGTTTAGATACGCAACAGGTAAATCCAATCGGCAATGACAGTGATGTTAAACCTAAACCTATAATTTTCATTGTATGTCGCCGTGTATATTTAGATTTAGCGGGAATTTGTGTCAGCTTACACCTCCATTCATATAATAGGTAAACGGTTACTTAGACTTAAGATAATCCTCCCAATAGTGTAAGTAATCTTCATCTGAAATATCTGGTGGGAGCCCTTTTTTCATCATTTCTTATGAATTTCAAATTGAGGTAAGATACGACGGGCATTAAATGCTATTTTTCCCATCTCCTTGGAATATGGTTGCAGACGGAAACAATATTTATAATTTTTAAGAGGCAGACGATATTCAGGATGTGGACGTGCTTTCTCCGTCCAGCCGTCATCACCACCTACTCCCATCTGTTTGTAGTCTAAATTCAGTGTAGTTATGTCGCCTCGAGGTAATTCATGAATATGTTTGGCACTATCTAAATCCTGCATCGTATACGGCCAGGCACTGAAGTCCAGAAGCGGCATTCCAACAGCCAATAACCCAGTGCCGGTTTCATTGGTCAATGCAATCCATCTTACATCGGTCCTGTTTCCATTCTCCTGTGGGCGAACATAATTATGAATTAATTCTTCTACTCGACCTGAATATATACCTATCGCTGCACCGGTCTTACGGTCCCAATATGACTCATGGGGTCCTCTTCCATACCAGGTCACAATATTAAATTCGCTTTGGAGGATCATCTGCATTCCAATGCGTGGCATTTCCGGTATCTTGAGATTTTCCGGCCGGAGTGCAACTGAAACGATTATATCTCCGCTCCCATATATATCATAGTTAATTATATAGTTCGTATCACCTGGAGGTAGAATCATGTGTGTGTTTATACACACAAGTTGCGGTGTTATCTGCTTTGTGTCTATTGAAATTATTTTTCGATCCCGGCCGGCATGTTTCCATACGCCCAATCTAACCGGCATTCCTCCAATCGGCTTTTCAGTTGTATGATCCCACTTGTTCTCAATATCGTTATCGGTAGGTACTCTCCAAAAGTTTGGAATTAAAGGAGCTTCGATAAACTGATTATTTTTATATATGAAAGATTCAATCACACCACTCGCTTTACCGATTTTAATGGAAAAGTTTTTACCCACAATGCTGTATAAATCACCCGAATCATTTAAAGTAAGATGTGCCATATCTGCCAGACTGTCTTCAACCTTTGAGGGTGCTTCAAATGGCATTTTGAACTGATCCCAGGCGACTATATGTCCACGATCTGCCCATAATTCTTCTTGCGCTAAGACGAACTTAATAGTCAGAAAACATTCGCTACCAGCAGTTAGCACTGGCGCATCAAAGGGGATTAAGACCATCTGAGTGTCTTTCGGGGCAAGTGTAAGCTCAGGAATTTTACCTTCCTGAACTTTCACACCTTTTACAGTCATTTCCCATAATACATCAAAATGTGCGAGATTAAGAAAGTTGTAATTATTCTCAATGCATATTTTGCCTTTAATCAAATCAATAGCTTTAACCTTTACAAATTGATATACCTTTTTAACCTCGTAATATTCCGGCTCCGGATCGCGATCCGGCCCAACAATACCATTACACACCATTGTACCATCCGACGGTGTACCGGGTGGGCCATAGTCACCCCCATATGCCCAATACATTTCACCGTCTTGTGAATATTTTCTAAGAGCTTTATCGGCCCAATCCCAAATCAGCGCACCTATGAGTTGCCTATGAGATTCGATTGCATCCTGATACTCTTCTAGATTACCAACAGCATTCCCTCGAGCATAAGCATATTCCTCCATTAAAAATGGCCGGTCAGGATATTCCTTTGCCCGGTTTATAATCCATTCCACTGTCTGATAAGAAAGATTGTCAGTATCAACAACACTATTCATTTGCCGGTAGTGTAGAGGACGTGTTGGATCGGCTCTTCTGGCATATTCTGCCATTTTACGGATATTTTCACCATGACCAGCTTCATTACCCAGCGACCAGAAAATAACCGACGGGTGATTTTTATCTCTCTCAACGACACTCGCCATGCGATCTATGGCTGCCTTCTCCCATCTGGGATCACTGCCGGGCAACCTGTTTTGCCCGTAAGAGACCCCATGTGTCTCCATATTCGCTTCATCGATAAGATATAAACCATATTTATCACACAAATCATACCAAATCGGCATATTGGGATAATGAGAGGTGCGAACAGTATTCATGTTAGCTTGTTTGATTAATTTAATATCCTGAATCATTCTACTCACAGGCACAGTAAAGCCATAATCTGGATCATGTTCATGCCGGTTTACACCTTTTAGTTTTAGTGATACACCATTAATAAACAACTGACTATCCTTAATCTCAATCTCGCGAAAACCGAAATTACATCGTAGAACTTCAAGGACTTCTCCGGCTGAATTTTTCAGGACGAGCAGAATAATATAGAGATTCGGTATTTCTGCCGACCATTTATTTGGATTTTGAGCAAGCGCTGATATTTTCAGCACATCCTCTTCTCCTGCAGCGATACCTTTAACATCACCGGAGATCAATGGATCGTCTCCTACAACGTTACCATTTATATCCATCATTATTACATCAATTTCATGATGTTCTGCAGTGCTGGAAGAGCAGTTATGCACCTTTGCAGTAACGTGCAACTGAGCATTTTTACATTGAGAATCCAGATCACAACAGATAAAAAAATCACGAATATATATCTGAGGCCTTGAAATTAGGTAAACATCGCGGTAAATCCCACTAAGACGCCATGTGTCCTGGTCCTCTAGATAGCTGCCATCGCACCACCGGTATACTTCCGCAGCCAATACATTTTTACCATCATGAACAAAATCAGTGATATCAAATTCTGCAGGCGTCATGCTGCCCTGACTATAACCGACTTTTAGCCCATTAATCCATAAGTAACAAGCGCTTTTAACGCCATCAAAATGAATAAAAATCTGTCTCCCTTCCCATTCACCTGGGATAGTAAACTCAGTTCTATATGATCCAACCGGATTGTATTCATGCGGTATGAATGGTGGATTTGGATTTTCCGGGCTGAAAGGATAAATAACATTAGTATAGATGGGAATGCCATGTCCGTATAGTTCCCAATTACCCGGAACCTGAATATCCATCCAATGGGAAACATCATATCCTACGTTAAAGAAATCTCGAGGACGATGGCCGGGTTTCTTTACCCAGTTAAATTTCCATACGCCATTAAGTAACTTGAAATAGGGAGAATCTTTTCGATCCCCTAAAACTGCCAGTTTACTATTGGGAAATGGGATCAAAGTACAATGGGGAGGTTCCTTATTCTGGCCAATCATTTCCGGATCCTCCCAATCCGGAATTTGAGCATGAACAATGTTAATAAGCAATATTATACCAATTACAATAGCTACATTTTTCAACATATACTTTAACTAAGCACCAATTTTATAGGTAGATTTTCATTCGCCTTCGTAGACATGAAGTATACAAGGAATGTTTTCGTACACATTCGAAGCAAATACTATTTTAATATTTTAAATAAAATATTTCTTTTTTATAGAAGCAAGTTATTTCACTGTTATGTAACATATCTGTAACTTATTTTAAAGTTTAATACTTGAAAACTAATTATCCGGCATCTACTGAATTCTTTGGAGACAAATACCCGGGTGTACCAGAATACAAATGCATGGGTGTCAAATAAATACTTATCTTTATTCATACATAATCCCGCCACATGCCTTCAATCGGCTCAATTATTTCATCAGGAGGGACGAGTAATTTGATCTTCGTTTTCATCTGATCACGCCAATTGGAAATGTTTGGAGGGATGAGTTTTGCGACTTCTTTTTTTTTGAGATAAACAACTATCGTTTCGCCATTCTTAACTTTTTCCAGATATTCAAAAAGATTATTTCTCAATTTTGTTGCTGAGGTTGCAAGCATTTATTCCTCCAGATTCTAAATGTACAGGTCGTTATATTGAATGTTCATGTACATGAAATACAGCAAATAGTATCATTTGTCAAGTTAATCATTTTAAAATTGGCGGATGAAGTAATGCCTCTCTAAAATAGTCGCCTAACCCCGATGTATGGGTTAATAAATTTCAGACGATAGTTTTTATCTGATCGATCAATCCTACTATTCCGGAATAGGCCATGACTAAAGAGAAAATAAACGTTGCACCACATCCAATATTCATCCATAGACCTGCCTTATGCTGTTTCATCACACTTTTGCGGTTGAGTAAAATAATAATAGCGATGGTAACTAATGGCATAAGTAGTGCCTGAAATGCCTGCGAAGCAATCATAATCAATACCGGTCTTCCTCCAAAAACAGGAACTATAAGACCTAAAAGGATGGCGCTAGCCCCCAGTATACGATACATTTTAGATTGAATAACTCTCGGTTTATTCATGTAATCAGAGAATAACCAGGGGGCGATTAAAATTATAGGAAAAACCGTTGATAAACCTGCGCTTACAATGCCGATCAAAAAAAGTGTAATCGCGAATTTACCCGCCATAGGTTCCAAAGTTACCACCATTTCCTTAACTGTTTCCACAGGAACTCCAAGCGGGAATAAGGTGCCTGCAGCACAAGCCATGACTGCTGCACTCAAAATAAGCATCATAAGTGCTGATACAAAGGCATCGCGCTTCTCCTGTCTCAGATCGCCAATACCCCAACCTTTCTCCTGCACCACGATACTTCTCATTACAAATAATATGGCTGATAAAGTCGTACCTGCCATACCAGCCACTATTAAATCAGCATTTTCTTCTTTTGGTATTTTAGGAACCAAACCCTTAACTACTTCAGTCGCATCCGGTATCACCAAAATCATACTGGTGATAAAACTAATTCCCATAAGAGTAACAAATATCATGAGCAGCTTTTCAAATCTGACATACCTGCCAATCCAGAAAAGATAATAAAGCCCTGCAATTATTATAATGGTTATGACGATTTTGTTAATCTGATAGCCGGTCATATACAAAACCCAGTAGCTAATCATATTGACCACAATACCCATAATTCCCATCAAAGCAGCCAGCTCACCGATAATTAGTCCAATCATCATAAAAATGCTGATCCCACGACCAAAATATTGGTTATAACTGGAAATAGCTGTTCGTCCCGTAACTAAGGTATATTTACCGTACGCCACTAACATAACATAAGTAAAAATACAGGAAAGAAGTAAAGCCCAGAACAATGACATGCCATAACGAGAACCGGATGCTGCCATTGTAGTCACACTGCCGGTTCCAATATTATATCCAATTAGAAATATACCTGGACCTACAGAATAGATCAGCAACTTGATTCTTCTGCCAAAACTCGCATCAGAAGTCGTTTTTCTCACGGTGTCCTCCATTCTCTCATCACTGTTCATCTGCAGCATATACAACCTGGCCGGCAATTATGGTCTTTTTTACGGACAAGACATTTTCATCAACAGTGAACAGTATCAGATCAGCCCTTTTACCAGGTTTTATTTCTCCTCTGTCATTAAATCCATATAATTTAGCTGGATTTCTGGTGGCCATATTAATGGCATCGACCAATGAACACTGGGTAAACTTCATGATGTTACCCACGCCCTTACTTATCGGGGAAGCAGCTCCTGCCAGCACATTTTGTGCAGGGTACTTGATACATCCATCAGGAGTGAGCACAACATCTCTTCCGTCGTAACTATATTCACCAGGAGGCATGCCTGCAAGTTTAGTCACATCAGAGGTTAGGATAATTCTATCAGGACCCTTGATCTTATAAAACACCTGCACTTCTTCGGGTGTCAGATGAAATCCATCACAGATTATACTCGCCATCAGCCGGTCATCAGCCAGCTGTGGCCAGAGCGGGTTTGTATGGCGGTGAATCATATTGGCACAGCCATTTCCAAGATGTGTGGCAATACACGCTCCTTCATCAATGGCCTGTTTAATAATTTCAGCAGATCCATTATGATGTCCGAGTGCCACAATAATACTGGTTTTGACACAATTGCGAATAAAATCCATGGCGCCTTCCATTTCAGGTGCCACGGTTACCTGTAAAATTTTATAGTTAGCAGCCTGATTTATTTTCTGAAACTCATCCCAATCGGGTGCTCTGATCCATTCTTTATTATGTGCCCCCCGAAATCCATCAACCGGAGAGATATAGGGACCTTCCATATGAAATCCGGGAACAGACCCGGCAATTTCAGGATCGTTCAAGGCCTTCGCCAAGATGGTAAAATTTTCCATCAACCGCTCATGGCTGCTGGTTATCACCGTTGGCAGATAAGTGGTCACACCAGCCTGCCACAGAACCTGTGTTGCTTTTTTTATTCCCTGCACGGTTAACCCTGCACTGGAAAAACCTACTTCAACATATCCGTTGATCTGATTATCGATAAATCCTGGTGCAATGTAAAGCGGTGATTCATTCAGTTTTACTGCCTTGCGCGAAATATTTTCAATTTTTCCATCAATTATTGTGATTGTCACTGGTTTGCCATCCAGATAAAACAATCCTGTAACTTCTTTCACTTGTTTGTCTCCTCCAAAGATCAGACTATATGAGGCAACTAAAAACATTATAACAAAGGCACATAAACTTACGCGAGATTTTAGACAAAACATAGTATGTTCTCCTTTAATTCAATTATGATATCGAATATTTTTGTTTTTTAAATTTAACCGTTACTTTTTGAACGCAGCAAAAAGCAACCAAAAACTGCTTGGGGAGTTGTGTTGTGGATTATAAAGTAGCATTAATGGACGTCGTCGGTAGTTTTAATAGAGTGTTTCTTGGCTATTCTCTGTAATTCCTTATCATTGGTTACTAATAAAGCGTTATTACGGCGTGCCAGTACCAGATATAAGGTATCGTAAACCGGATGATTAACTTGGCAAGATAGTGAGAAAGCTTCCTTATAAAATTGCTCTGTATTCCTGAATTCATCAACAATATCAATTGTTCTGAATAATGTTTCTTCACATATATCCAGGGGTAAATTTTCAAACTCATGATATTTCCAGAAAGCATTTGAAACTTCTGCAATAAAAATATCTGGAGCAATAATCAGGTCAGCTTTTTTTAAATATTCAGATATTTTTCTGCTTGTTGAGTTATCAATTGCTATAGTAACTGCTGCGCTGGCATCCAAAACAATGATCATCTTGCTCTGTCTTCCCTGATTAACCTTACCGGATCACTAAGCTTATAGTCCTTTAGTTTGCTGGAACTGCTCTTTAATAGGTTTAATTTCTGCTTTCTTTTTTCATTTGTTCCTAAAGGAAGGTTCAATCCTTTTATAAGAATATACAGTGCTTGTTGTGTAAGACTGCGATGTTCTCTTTTCGCCTGTTCTTTTAAGCTTTTTAAAATATGCTCCGGCACATCTCTAATCTGCAGAGAGCTCATAATTATCCCCTGATTTTAGATTCATTGATAATTTAATTCATTTTTCATAAAAATGCAATCTGCATGCAATTTTCATCTCAATATTATTTTTTATCTTTGGCAATAGACATTGGTCATTGCCGAATGCGGACTGCTAACTGCCTACTGGTCATATGCCTTTAGCGTCATTCGCTTCGCTGTCATATGCTTCGCGCTTCGCGCTCAGCGTCATTAGTCATAGGTCATTAGTCACTACCAGTCAATTCCTAATTCCTAATCAATTATACTGTGTGACTTTTTCCCGCACAAAAACATCATAGACCGTAGGGATCACCACCAAGGTCAAAAGAGTACCTGTCAGTAAACCACCTATAACGGTAATGGCCATGGGAATGCGCAGTTCCGCACCTTCACCAAATCCAAGAGCCATGGGTAATAGCCCAAGCACGGTGGTAATGGTAGTCATGAGAATGGGACGCAAACGTACCTGACCTGCCTGCTTTATCGCTTCCCGTTTGGCTAATCCGCGCTTGCGCAGCTGGTTGATATAATCAATCAGGACAATTGCGTTATTTACCACGATACCTGCCAGCATAATCATTCCGATGAGTACAACCACGCTGATCGGTATCCCTGTGACGAGCAGTGTGAGAATTACTCCGATGAGTGCAAATGGTATGGTAAACATAATAATAAACGGCTGCACCAAAGACTCAAACTGTGAAGCCATGACTAAATATACTAAAAATATCGCCAGGGCTATAGCAAGTTTCATACTGTCGAATGACGTGGCCATCTCACGTTGTTGTCCACCGATACGTACACGGAAGTCGGGGGGCAGTTGCATGTTATCTATTATGGCCTGAATGTCTTCCGAAACACTACCTAAATCACGCCCCTTGAGATTTGCTGTCACCAGGGCAACGCGTTCCTGATCGATACGTCGTATTTCGCTCGGTCCGCGTTCCAATTTAACATCGGCCACGCTAGACAGGGGAATGGGAACCGGCCCGCTGGTATTTACCACCAGTCTTTTCAAATCCTCGACATTGTTGCGATCCTCTTCTCTAGCACGTACACGAATATCCACCTTGCGATCTTGGCGATTTAATTCGGTTGAGACCTCTCCCATGACTTTATTGCGAACAACGTTACCGATGGTAGCCACATCCAGACCTACATGAGCTACGCGGCGACGGTTGAAGACTATCTGTACTTCTGGATTTCCCCCTTCAGTACTGGCTTTAATGTCTCGCAAACCCGGAATATCCCGCATCTCCTGTGCCAGGGTCAGGCTGAGCCGCTCTAACTCCTGCAAATTATAGCCACGCACTTCCACTTCGATAGGGGTTCTAAAACTGAAAAGAGTGGGACGCGATATCTTATATTCCAGAGCGGGGAAATAAGAAAACCGTTCTCGCAATTCATCCATAATCTGTATTTCAGCTTCACGATTATTCTGATTCTGTAGCTTTATATGTAACTGCCCCAGGTTTTCCCGCAATTCGGTAGCACTAAAGCCCATTTGGGCCGCAGTTCCGGAGACTGTATATACGCTGCTGATACCAGGTACGTCCTGTGCAAGTGATGCCATTGCAGCGAGCACTTCTTCGGTTTCCTCAAGCGGAGTACCGATAGGCATCAATATATCCACGAAAAACTCGCCCTGACTCATTTCCGGTATAAGCTCGGTGCCGATAAGCCCGAAACTGAACACTGATAGTACGAATAACAATAAAGTAACACCAAAAAGTTTTAAACGGTGCTGTAATACATTACCGATCAATTTGGGGTAAGCTTCGGTTAAATGGTTCAATCCTGCGTCGAATAGCGCATAAACAGGTCCCATTAAACGCATTAGCTGCTTGCTTATTGCAGAGAAAATGTGCCTTAGCTGGTTGATAAGAAATGCCGGTTGTTGCACAAAAATTTTACTTATATATCTTTTGACAGGACCTGGATTCTTCAATGACCTGTCGGACAAGGCAGGCTCCTTAGAAAGGTTTGCTTGAAAATACCGCGAAGAAAGCATGGGAATCAATGTTAGCGCCACCATTAAGGATGCCAGCAACGAGAAGGTTACGGTAAGCGCCTGATCATTGAACATCTGACCCGCGATGCCTTCTACAAAAATTATCGGTAGAAAAACACACACGGTGGTCAGCGTCGAGGCGATAATTGCTTGCCCCACCTCCGTTGTTCCTCTATCAGCAGCATCTGTTTTCGAGCTACCACTTTTACGATAGCGGTCGATGGATTCAAGTACAACAATGGCGTTGTCAACCAACATCCCGACACCCAAAGCCAGCCCTCCTAGGGACATGATATTAAGTGATACATTGGCCAGATACATGAAGAAAAAGGTCACAACAATCGAAATGGGAATGGTGAAACTTATGATTATCGTACTTTTCATACTTCTAAGAAACAAGTATAGCACCAAAATAGCCAGAATACCTCCCCAGATGGCAGTCTTTAAAACTTCATCCACCGAATTCTCAATAAAAAGCGACTGGTCGTTCACAATTGTCATGTTCAGGGGCACATTGTATTTTCTAAACTCCTCCATGACACTTTCCAAACGTTCTTTTACAGTCTGGGCAACGGTTACGGTGTTTTTGTCGGCTTCCTTATAGACTGCAATTTCAACAGATTCTTGACCGTTGAGGTGCGTAATAATGGTGCGGTCTTTATGTCCCTTACGAATTTCAGCAACATCTTTGAGCAGGATAGGAGCCTGTTCATGCATACCTACTACTATTTCTTGCATTTCATCAACGGTTTTGAATTCGTTCAAGGTACGTACCAGAAATTCAGCATCACCGTCCTTGAGCGTGCCCCCG
>LJUP01000115.1 GCA_001303955.1 Bacteroides sp. SM23_62
GGTCTGGCAGCAGCCGTATTTGGTCCGATGATGAATGTTACCGGATCATCCCTGGCTACCTGGTGGCGGGGGAAAACGGAACCCGAAACGGTGGAAAGTAATGAAGGCAGTAACTAAATTAAATATTTATGCCATGAAAAATTCAATGATTCTTTTCATTTTGATATGCCTGGTCCTGTCAGGAACCAGGGAGACCCGGTCACAGATTGCGAGTCCCGATGAGATCAGGTTCTATACCCTGGAATGGGAAGGGGAACGCCTCCCGGACGGGCGGCCAAAACTGCCGCAGGATCTGATGGAACGCCTGAAGAATATCTCCATAGAGGAAGTCTGGGGCGTACTTCGGGGGGAAGGATACCTTAACCAGTTTGAAGGGGGATGGAAGATACTGCACAAGGACCAGCCATTTACCGGACAGGCCCTGACTGCTCTTTACATGCCCAAAAGGCCAGAGTATGCAGACCGTCTGCTGGAAAAGGGACACGAGGAAGGTATGAAAGGGGCGATGAATTCATGGCCCATTGACCTGTTAATTGAAGGAGATGTCTATGTGGCAGACTGCTTCGGAAAAGTGGTTGACGGCACCCTGATCGGGGACAACCTGGGCAATGCCATATATACCAATTCCAAAAGGGGAGTGGTCTTTGACGCGGGGTCCAGGGATCTCGAAGGACTTGGAAAAATTGAAGGATTCAATGCCTTTGTAAGGGGGTGGGATCCTACCTATTTAACCGAGGTTATGTTAACAGGTGTTAATGTTCCCATCAAGATCGGAAATGCAACGGTCTTTCCGGGTGATGCGGTCCTTGCCAAAGAGGAGGGAGTCATCTTTATCCCTCCCCACCTGCTGGAGAAAGTCGTGATCACAGCTGAATTTATTGCACTGAAAGATAACTTCGGGCACCAGCGGTTAAAGGAAGGGAAATATACACCCGGAGAGATTGATGGCAGGTGGAGCGATGCCATTAAGGAAGATTTCCTGGAATGGCTGGATGAGCATCCTGACCTGTTGCCCATGACAAGGGAGGAGCTGGATAACTACCTTAAGAACAGAACCTGGTAGTATGGAAAATAATTAACCATAAGCATTGCCATGATAAAAAGATTTAATCGCCGTGAATTTGTATCCGCGCTGTCACTGGGCAGCGGATACCTGATGTTCAGCAACCCGCTTGCCGGATGTACAAACATTTCCTCCGCCGATCCCTTCCAGAAAGTGAAACTGGGAAATAGCGGATTGGAAACGACCTTGCTGGGGATGGGATGTGGTGTCAATGGGGGCAACCGTACATCCTTCATGACCCGGCAGGATAAAAGCAAAAGCCTGGCCCTGCTCGAGTATGCTTATGAGGCAGGGATCCGTTATTTCGACGGTGCGGATCTCTATGGCACCCATGGTATGATAGCGGAAGCGTTTCAGAACATCCCGCGCGAAGAGATCATTATCGGGTCAAAAATATGGACGAGGCCGGGTGGGATACCTGAACCAGAGCGTCCGGACGCTGATATTGTGGTAGACCGCTTCAGGAAGGAACTCAACACGGACTATATTGACCTTATGCAGCTCCACTGTATGGTGACGGCTGACTGGACGGAGACGGAAAAGCGGCAGATGGATATCCTTTCGGACCTGAAATCCAAGGGGATCATCAGGGCCCATGGCGTGTCTGTCCATACCTGGGAGGCCATGAAAGCCGTCGTTGGGAATCCCTGGGTAGATGTCCTTCATGCCCGTATCAATCCGTACGGGATAGCCATGGACAAACCGGAGCCTGAAGAGGTTGTTTCCCTGATCCACCAGTTACACGACTCGGGCAAGGGGGTGATCGGCATGAAACTGGTAGGAGGGGGCAAATACACGGAAGAAGGTGATAAGATAGATAATGCCTTGCGGTTTGTATTGGGACTCGGAAGCGTGGATATGATCATTGTTGGTTTTGAAAACGAGGCCCAGATAGATAATTATACCGGGAGGATGAAGAGTGCACTGTCAGCAATCAAAAGTGCCTAGTTCCAACGCCTGATCTGGCCAGGCATGAAAAAAGCATGACTGGAAGAGAAAGAATATCGGCTGTGCTGGAACACCGGGAAGGGGACCGTGTTCCCTATGATCTGGGTGGTACCACCGTCACTGCCATCACGAGGAATGCCTATGTACAGGCCATGAGAATGCGGGGACTTAAAGAGGATTTCGGTGCTGAGCATATTGATCCCATACAACAGATTGTCATCCCTGGTGAGGATATCCTGGATTATCTGAAGGCAGATGCCCGGCGCATTGGTGCTCATAGAATCCCTGATTATCCCGGTAAAAGGAAGATAAGGCGTAAGGTCATAGAGGTCGTGGATTTTTACGGATGCCGCTGGCAGCATGATCCCGAAAAGGATATCTATTTTAACCAGGTTTCTTTCCCCCTCGAAAAATATGATACCCTTTCCGGGGCCCTTCAGTATCTGCCGGAAACAAACTGGGATGACTATGCCCGGTCGGTCAGGCAGGATCTGGATGGTCAGGTGGCATATATTGGTGATCGTTGCGGTATTGCGGACAGGAATACCGCAGGCTTAACCGAGAACAGTCTCAGGATACGGGGATACGAGAAATGGTATATGGATACGTTGATTGATCTTCCGGGAGTGGAAGCTTTACTGGACAGGATAGTGGAAGACAAAATCCGGTACTGGGACATCCTCATAGACTGGGCTTTGTCCACTGGAAACGAGCAGAAGATCCAGGTTGTCTCAGAGTGTGATGACCTGGGATCACAAAGTTCCACCATACTGGAGGTGGACAAACTCAGGCAGGTAGTGATCCCCCGTCTGAAGATTATATTCTCGCACCTGAAGCAGTGCCTGCCGCATGCCAAGATATTTTTCCATTGCTGTGGAGCCATTCGCGAGGTGATCCCGGACCTGATAGAGGCCGGTGTCGACATCCTGAACCCGGTTCAGTTTACAGCAAAGGGGATGGAACTACGGGGACTGAAAAAGGATTTTGGGGATGCACTGACTTTCTGGGGCGGGGGAGTGGATACCCAGACCGTGTTAAACAACGGGACACCCCAGCAGGTGGAAGACCAGGTAAAAGAAATCCTGGATATCATGGCTCCCGGGGGTGGTTTTGTATTTGCGCCCGTTCATAACATTCAGGATGATGTTCCTGCAGCCAACTTTTGGGCCATGTGGGATACCCTGCAGGATTATGGCAAGTATTAGAGGTGAAACCATAGATAATCTGTCATGAAAAAGATATTATATCTGTTCCTGATCTTAGCAGGCTGCGCTTCACCCCGGGGCGAGATCCGGGAAATGATATCCCTTGCCGGAGAGTGGAAATTCAGGTTGGATACACTGGATCTCGGACTTACCCAAAAATGGTATACCGGATCATTCAATGAGCATGTTAACCTGCCAGGTTCCATGGCAGAAAACGGTAAAGGAAATAAAGTGAGGGTGAGTACGGAATGGACCGGAAACATATGGGATAGTTCATACTTCACCGATGACAGATACCGGAAATACAGGCAAGCTGACCATATTAAAATACCCTTCTGGCTGAAGCCTGTAAAGTATTATGTGGGTCCCGCATGGTACCAGAAAGAGATCCGCCTGCCCGATGACTGGCGGGGCAGGAGAGTGGTCCTGTCCCTCGAAAGATGCCACTGGGAATCCAGGTTATTTGTCAATGACAGGGTTGCCGTTACCCTTGACAAGCCATTTGAAGATTCCTTTGACGGTATTGTCGAGATCGGGGCCAGCCCTTTCAATACGGAAAATACGCACAGACCCGGCAGGCTTTCCAAAGAGCTTGCATTCAACGGACCATCACAGACATTTGAAATGGAATATCCCATGGGGGAACGGGTGCAGCTCTGGAGTGAATTTTCACCCGCGCTTTACCGGCTTTCATAGCCGCTGATAAACTGGGGATATATTTCCAGGTGGAATGCAGCTCATGGGCAAACCAGGGCAGTACCCTGGGGGATGGCAGTCCCATAGATGATTTTATCTATGCAGAAGGAGACAGGATCCTGCAGGCTTATGGAAATCACCCGAGCCTTTGCATGATGGCTTATGGGAACGAGCCAGGTGGAAGAAATCATAAACAGTTCCTCGAAGGTTTGCTTGATTACTGGAAGTCAAAAGACAACCGCAGGGTCTATACGGGGGGAGCAGGATGGCCAGTCCTGGCGGCAAATGAATTTCACAACGGTCCGGATCCGCGTATTCAGCATTGGGGAGAGGGATTGGAAAGCAGCATCAATGCAATGGCTCCACAGACCATTTCAGACTATCGTGATATCATATCCCAGTATGAGGTTCCCTTTGTAGCCCACGAAATTGGCCAGTGGTGTGTTTACCCCGACTTTAAGGAAATTGGGAAATACACCGGTGTTCTCAAAGCGACAAATTTCGAGATATTCAAGGAAACCCTTGAAGAAAATCACATGGGTGACCAGGCAGCCGATTTTTTTATGGCTTCCGGCAAGCTCCAGGCCCTCTGTTATAAGACTGAAATTGAAGCTGCCCTGCGGACCCCTGGATTTGCAGGCTTCCAGTTGCTTCAGTTACATGATTTTCCAGGTCAGGGGACCGCCCTGGTGGGCGTGCTTGATCCCTTCTTTGATTCAAAGGCGTAAATCAGTCCTGAAGAGTTCCGGATGTTCTGCAACCAGACTGTCCTACTGGCACGCCTGGAGAAGAGGGTATTCAAGAATAATGAGACTTTCCATGCCGGGATCGAAATGGCCCATTTTGGCATGGACCCGTTGCCGGACCTTGAACTGGTCTGCCGTGTGACTGATGGTTCGGGTAAAACCCTGCATCAGGCCATCCTCCAGGATGGCGGAAAAGTATTGCTCCTGGGCTTCGGCAAGGTCAGGGAAGATAAGGGGGACCGGGTGGCCATCGGTTTCTCCAGTATTTTCTGGAATACTGCCTGGACCGGAGGCCAGGCCCCACATACGCTGGGGATCCTTGTAGATCCGGATCATCCCCTGTTCGGGGAATTCCCCACCGAATATCACAGCAACTGGCAGTGGTGGGACCCGGTATCACATTCCCAGGCCATGATCCTTGATCATTTCCCAGGGTCATTAAAACCGCTGATCCAGCCCATTGATACATGGTTTGAGAACCGTAGACTCGGGCTGGCTTTCGAAGTGAACGCCGGCCAGGGAAAACTCTTTGTCTGCTCTATCGATTTACAACAGGGGCTCAGTGAAAGGCCCGTTTCCCGCCAACTTCTGCACAGTATCCTTAAATATTTGAACAGTTCGGATTTTGATCCGAAGGTACGGATGAAACCGGATCAGGTCAGGGAACTGTTCATGGATTGAATGAACCCGCATAACCCCGTCTGTTTCATTTCACCCGGAACCTTTCATTTCAATGAAATGACCAGTTCATCCCCAGCATCCAGTTTAAGCAATTTATCAAAACGGACCCTTGCCAGATCATCTTCCTGATCCAGATTGTACGGAACTTCATCGGGTCCGATGGTCATTTTTCCTATGGCCGAAAAAGGGGCTTCACGGGTAAATTGCAGCTCCTGCAGATCCAGGTATCCATGCGCCACCTTCAGGGCGATCACGTTATCCTCTGATCTCAGGTTCCCCCACCCACTTTGGGTGCAGACAAAACTGGTGAAATCATCACCCACCCTTGAATCTATTTTCAACTTCTTGTCAACGGCATCATATGTCAGCCCGGTAAGACCCTGTATCATCCCATAGCTGCTCATGGCCCGTGCATACCAGTGCCCGCATTCGTATTCATTGAAAGGATTTCTTACGCGGCCATCATACCTCTTCCTGGCTGCCCGGACAATATCAAGTCCCTTTTCCACTTCCCCAGCTATCATCAGGTGCGATGCCACCTGGTATTCGATTCCGGTCCATACCTCATTGCTGTAAACAAATGGCAGGGAAGGCTCATCTCCCTTCGGCCAGGAACAGAGGAGGAGTCCCCCTTCATGCCCGTTGGCATACCCGGGCCGCTGGGGATTCACGTGATCGGAAAGATCTGTCTTGAAATTATATTTGTGGACGGATACGAGGTGGCTGCGGACTTTCTCCTTATCGAGAAAATTGTCAACAAAAGACATCTCACCGATCCAGTTGCCCAGGACGCCGTCTGAAATACATCCATTCCCGTACTGGTATTTTGGTCCCTCTTTTTTCAGCAGCTCCAACGCCTCGGGTGAATAACCTCCTCCGAAGCTCTGGATCTCCATATTTGTCGGGTCGGGTGATTTCAGTCCCTGCCATTTTACTTCCTGGAAAAAATACTCCCCGTTGAATAATTCGTTTTCCATATATGTTTTTCCTTTCTGAAAAATCTCCCGGTACTCAGACACATCCAGGTCCGCTGCCTCACCCATGTTGATGAATGCTGACAGTGCACCCAGGTAAAAGCTCGTACACATGCCATCGGGTCCCCAGAACTCTATATCGTACGTGTTGTGATGAGGCTCTTCCAGTACTCCCTTTCGGTCCGGATCCCATGTATTGATACAGTAATCGAGGCTGCTTTTTACAGCCGGTAAAAGTTCCTTCATCCATTCAGTGTCCCCGGATATTCTCCATTCCCTGTGCATTTTCATGATGCCGCCGAGCTGGCCGTCCGAAGCGGCATGAAATCCGTGTCCCACTTGACGGATCGGCAGGAGTGACCGGAAAGTCTGGTGCCCCTCCATATTCTGGCTTACGGTAAACTCTGTTTCCCTGAGTGTTCTTTCAAGGTCGGGGAAGAGGTTTGGAACAGCCTGGGCATAGTTCCATACATGGGTACAGGAGCCCGCACAACAACCGCTGTTGTCATGGCATCCTTCCCAGGCCCACAGCCTGCCATCCTTCTGGCGCAGAACGGTTGGCGATTTCAGTATGCTAAGGTTGGCCGCAACGGCTTCCAGCACTTCATCCGGCAGGCTTGAGGTATAGAAGGCATCTGAGAACAGCCGGGAGGCTGATCTTAATTCTTCGTACCCGGATGACCATTTTTTAACCAGGTCATTTATGTCCTTGAAACGGCCGGCATACCAGGGTTCATAATAGAGATCGCGGGTACCCGGGGGACAGCATCCTGTGGACGGGTCACATGCTGTTTGCCTCGCCTGACTGAGTTCGTCATCGGTTGGCGGGGGGCCCGTACGCAATTCGGAATGGGGCACATACCATGCCATCTGAAGGCGGACCGTTTCCTCTTCCCCCGGTTCCAGGTCCAGCGGAACATAGATCGATGCCCCCTGTGATCCCACCGTCGTTGTATCTTCGTCAAAGGTGAATTCGCTCAGGTCTTTCCAGATCATCGTTCTTGCATCAAACCATCCTCCCCTGAACCAGGCAAGATCGGTGATGGTATTCCTGTGATCGGTGAAGATGGCAAAATCACCCTTGTAATGTGGCTTATCGGGCTGGCATGATTGTTCCAGCAGGAATCCGTTCCTGATCCCGGAAACCGAACCTTCGGTATCATATCTCCTTCCCCATTCTGTGATTGTTTCCATGCGCATGAAGTTTTCAGCATGATAGGAAAACACCGCCTCAATATCCTGGTTTGAAGTGTTTTTGAAGGTATATTCAATGGATGCCACCGGCCAGCTTGAATTATCCGCATCGCCAGGCAGGAAAGGGCTCCAGCCGGTGAGGCTTACATCCATGGGGATATCATCATCCTGGAGCTTGACAGTCGCGAAAGGGAAACGGCATCGGAAGGAAGCCTTTTCAAAATGCGGATAACCGCTTACACCCCTTGCACTTCCGTTCCCGGAGGTTGCAAGGCCAAACAGTTTCCACCCGGGGACGGGTCCTTCCAATACTTTTGCACAGTTTTCCAGTCCCTTGACAGAGATGGCAGCGAACATGAAAGGCTCATTGAAAATATCCGGTTTGTTCCGGACAGACACATGTGAAATGCCCCCTGTCCCTTCCAGGCAGATCATACCGGTCCCTATACCGCCCATCGGAAAAGCAATCCGGCTTAAATATTCATTCTCATAGATTTCGTTAAAGCTTCTTGTGCTTGCACCGGGACCAGTGTTTTCCGTACAGGAAACAAGTTGCAGGGCAAGGATAATGACGAACATTCGAACCAGATTGTTCATTGGATTTTAATTATTGGTTGGTACTTATAAATATACTGAATTCATGATAGTGTGTATCCTGTCCTGACATTCATTTCTATTCTCTCAGGAAAAGGCTCTTCGTCGAAAATTCCGGATCACAGGTAAGATTGACATGCAGTTTTCGCAAGCCTGCTTCATCCCCCGGTGTGGGGATATGGGTCAGGTGTACCTCACAATTTCGCAGTTCTTTCAGTTTCTCAACGGCCAGTTGTGCAGCCGGATTCGATATGGCAGATATTCCGAGGACAATGAGCGTTTCTTCGAGGTCAAGACTGATCATTTTACCTGTCAATACCTCTTTTTTCAGGAAGGTAAGCGAATCAATACTGCTCTTGGGAAGCAGATGCATGTCATCAGGCAGTTTGGCAAGGTGTTTGGTGGCATTCAGGATCAGGCTCGATGCAGCATGCATCAGTGATGAATTTTTCCCGGTAATAATGGTTCCATCCCTGAGTTCAATCGCAGCCCCGCAATAAATGCCCTCATTTCCCTTTCCTTCCTCCCTGGCGCTGATTGCAGCATCCCTGGAGGGCTTCACCACGGCCCGGTCTTCCACTTTGGCGTTTACCTTTTCCATAATCAATTCCGCCCTGTACACTGTATCCCGGTCCACCAGTCCCATGGCATACTCCACCGCAGATCTGAAATACCTCCTGATAATCTCCTGGTGTGATGCATCCTGGATCACGGTATCATCCGTAATCCCTGCGCTTGCCCTGTTCACGCCCATGTCGGTAGGAGATCTATATATCGACTCCTCTCCCGTTATTTTTCCGAGTATCCTTTTTAACAGGGGGAAGGCCTCTATGTCACGATTATAATTGACCGTTTTCACATTGTAGGCTTCCAGGTGGTGGTGATCGATCTGGACAAGGTCTTTCAAATCCACTGTGGCTGCTTCATAGGCAATGTTTACCTTATGGGAAAGGGGAAGGTTCCATATGGGAAAGGTTTCAAATTTTGCGTATCCGGCCTTCACCCCGTTTTTATACTCATGATACAGGTTACTCAGGCAGGTGGCCAATTTCCCGCTTCCGGGTCCGGGTCCCGTTACAACCACAATCGGCCTGCTTGTTTCAATAGGTTCATTGGATCCATATCCTTCGTCACTCACTATCAGATCAACATTTGACGGATAACCCTTTGTGAACCTGTGGGTATATACCCTGATGCCATTCCGTTCCAGCTTGTTCTTAAACGATCTGGCAGGTGGCTGGTTCTCATAGCGGGTGATTACGACGGCTGTGACTTCAATGCCCCAGTCACTGAAATCATCAATGGTCTTTAAGGCATCGGTATCATAGGTAATCCCGAAATCCGCCCTTATTTTTTTCCTTTCGATGGCGCCTGCATGAATGCAAAGGATAATATCTATTTTATTCTTAAGCTTCTGAAGCAAGCGCATTTTAACATTGGGGTCAAATCCCGGGAGGACCCTTGCTGCATGGTAATCAAACAGGATCTTGCCACCAAACTCAAGGTAAAGCTTGTCGTGAAACCGGTTCACACGCTTAAGAATAGCCGCTGTCTGTTCCTTAAGGTAAGCTTCGTTGTCAAAACCGATGCTTCCTGTTGGAACAGATTGTTTGTATGCAGACATTGTCAAGGAGGGTTTGTAAATACTTGTTTTAAATCTGTTTTCAAGTTAAAAAAATTATCTGGTTACTTCATATCCCTTGAAAGCAGAAAAACATTTCGGTGGAGGTTTTACCAGGCCGGTTGTGAGATATAATACTTTTTCATAAATTGTGAGGTGCTTTGCTAAACCTAATTCGAAATCAATACTCCAAACCAATGAAAAAAGATTCATTTGCTCAATCCGTTTGTAGGAACTTGATCATTTTGCTCGGCATTCTCGTTGTTCTTTCAGGATGTAAATCCACCAAAAAAGAATCAACTGATGCTGCCGGACCGGCAGAAGAAACAACGAAAAAGGAAGATTTGATCCAGGAGCTGACCAGTTATCCACTGCCTACAGCCTATGAAATCACGGATATGTTACATGAAGCTGGTGCCTCATATATCCTGACGCTGTCCAATCCGGCCAGCAAGGTTGGTAATTATATTTCCTCAGCAGAAAAAGCATTGAACCTTGGTGTTTACGGAACGGACCTGTCCTATGCCAGTACCTATATGATGAAGCAGGAGACGATGAGGTACCTTGAATCCTCAAAAAAGCTCATCGATGAACTGGAAATATCCACCGCGTTCAACGTCAGTTATGCCGAAAGGGTGGAGAGCAACCTGGACACAAGGGACTCATTGATCACGATCATTTCTGATTCATTCATTGATACATGGGATTATCTGGTACAGAATGAAGAGGATAAACTGGCCATCCTGGTTGTGAGTGGCAGCTATATAGAAGGATTGTACATCACCACTCAAATCGCCATAACTGCTGCAGATAATACCCCTTTCCTGGAGGTCATCGCACATCAGAAAAAATCACTGGGTACGCTGATCGGAATCATCGAACCCATAAAAGAAGATGCAGATATGGCAGACATCTATAAAAGCTTGATCGATCTTGCAGAGATCTATGAGGAAGTTGGAGAAACTTTAACCACCGGGCAGCTTGAAAAGGTGTTGAGTGTTATTGATCCGCTAAGGGAAAGCATTGTATAACCAACTTCTTCCATGAATGAATTTATCCTAAATGCCTTACTTCAGCTGTTTGCGATTATTGCCAACGTATCTGAAGATGGGATTTCATTCAAGGCAAGGAATATCGTAAAATCCTATCTCTCAAAGCATCTCAGCTCAAACCTGATAAGAAAATACCTCAGGCTGTTTGATGATTATCTTAAGATCCACCATCCCGACATCATGGGAGAAGAAGGAGGTGGAGGCCGGACAACCATATCCGATTCACTGAAGGTCACTGAAATTGGCAAGGCCATAAACCGCAATTTGCTGCAGCGGGAAAAATTTATAGTATTCCTTCGGCTCGTTGAATTTATCAATGAAGACGAGGTAATGACCAAAAAAGAACTTGATTTCATCAGGACGGTCGCAAATACCTTTAACTTATCCTCTACAGAACAGAATAACATCAAGGAGTTCGTCCTTGATTCCCTCTCCCGTGAAATTGAGACTGATAAATTGTTGATCGTAGATGCTGATACGAAGTCTGCCATTCAGGAGGTCAGGCATATGCATGTGCTTGACATGGAAGGCAGGATCGTGATTTTAAGGCATGCCAGCACCAATACCTTTGTGTTTCGCTATCGGGGTGATTCAACGCTGTATTTAAATGGATATAATATCATCCCCGGCAGGATAGAATTGATGGAACAGGGTGCCATGATAACAGGGCATAAAATCAATCCCATTTATTACAGTGATGTGGCAAACCGGTTTCATCACGCTGAAGTAACATCCAAGGTGTTTTTTGTGGCTGAAGAGGTTGAATTCCAGTTTAAGAACAGTTCCAAAGGGATCAAGCGATTCAGTTTCGAAAAGGAATCAGGGCACCTGATCGGGATCATGGGCGGCAGCGGGGTCGGTAAGTCCACCCTCCTCAATCTGTTGAGCGGAAAATTAAAACCCGGGGATGGCAGGATCACCATTAATGGCATAGATATCCACAAAGAACCGGATAAAATTCAGGGATTGATTGGATTTGTACCACAGGACGACCTGCTTGTGGAAGAGCTGAGTGTTTTTGAAAACCTGTATTTCAATGCCAAACTATGCCTGGATCATTTTTCAGAACATGAAATATTAAGGAGGGTGAACCAGATCCTGATCGACCTGGAACTGGATGATGCCAAGCATTTAAAAGTGGGTAATCCCCTGAAGAAATTCATCAGCGGCGGCCAGCGTAAAAGGCTGAACATTGCCCTGGAGCTGATCAGGGAACCGGGCGTGCTGTTCGTGGATGAACCTACCTCCGGCCTTTCATCGGTGGACTCTGAAAAAGTAATGCACCTGTTAAAGGAGCAGGCATTGAAAGGAAGGCTTGTGATCGCGAATATCCACCAGCCCTTCTCAGATATTTATAAGCTGTTTGACCAGATCATGATCCTGGATAAGGGAGGCTATGTTATCTATAAGGGCAATCCCATCGATGCCATTGTCTATTTTAAGACCCTGAGTAATTATGTCAATGCGGAGGAAGGACATTGCATTTCCTGCGGAAATGTTATGCCCGAAGAGATCCTGCAAATCGTGGAAGCCCGGGAGGTTGACGAGTACGGGAAACTGACCAAGGAAAGAAGGGTTGAGCCCGAGGAATGGTATACCGTCTACAAGGAAAAGATTGAATCCAGGCAGGAGGTACGGCCCAGGGAAGGGAAGCTGCCGGATATTGATTTCAGGGTGCCGAGGGCATTTACACAATTCCGGATATTTGTACTCCGCAATGTGATGTCGAAATTAGCCAATCGACAATATTTGCTGGTCAATTTCCTCGAAGCGCCGCTGCTGGCCCTGATCATCGGTTATTTTACAAAGTTCATCAGTGATCCCTCATCAGGGGCTACTTATGTATTCAAGGAAAATGTGAACCTGCCCGCGTATCTTTTCATGTCTGTTGTGGTGGCACTCTTCATGGGACTGATGGTCAGCGCAGAGGAGATCATACGCGACAGGAAGATCCTGGAAAGGGAATCTTTCCTACGGCTCAGCTGGTTGAGTTACATCAATTCAAAGATACTCGTATTATTCTGTATTTCAGCCATCCAGACTTTATCCTTTGTCATCGTCGGGAACCTCATCCTGGAGATTAAGGGTATGTTCCTCTCATATTGGCTGATCCTGTTTACGACTTCCTGCCTGGCCAATATGATTGGTTTGAATATATCGTCGGGTTTGAATTCTGTTGTTACGATCTATATCATCATCCCTTTTATTCTCGTTCCACAATTGCTTTTCAGTGGTGTGATCGTAAAGTACGACAAACTTCATAAGATCTGGCGGAACCCGGTTTATGTGCCGGTAGTCGGGGATATGATGACTTCCCGCTGGGCATACGAAGCACTCGCAGTCGACCAGTTCAAGGACAATAAATTCTCCCGGAACTTCTTTGCTGCAGATATGCTCAAAAGCAATGCCTCCTATCATAAGTACATATTGGATCAGGTCCAGATCAGGTTGGTTAATACAAATTTTGCCATTCAGAAGGACACAAATTATAATGCCGGTAAAAACCTTGACCTGATCAGGGCTGAATTACTGAACCTTTCAGATCGGGGTGTAATTGAACCAATCAGTGAGCTGGAAAAACTCAATCCCGGGCAGTTTGATCAACAAGTTTATAACGCAATGATTGATTACCTGGACAGGGAAAAAAAACAATTGACGGCCATTATCAGGGAAGCATTGAGCCGGCTGGATGCGATCAGTGCTGTCATGTTGAAGGATCTTGGAGGGAAGGATGCATACCTGGAATTGGAGGATGATTATTATAACGACAGGTTGGCAGAACTTTTAAAAAACGAACATTCAATCGAATCCGCGGTCGAAATTGACAACCGGTTCGTACGCAAGAAGGATCTTATTTATATGGAGCCCCTGTCCAAATTCGGGAGGGCACATTTTTACGCCCCTGTAAAGAAGCTTGGTGAGCTGGCAATCGATACCTACCTGTTCAATTTCACTTTCATCTGGGTGACCTCCCTTCTCTTTTACCTGACACTGGTATTTGACATTCTGAGAAGGATAGTGAACTGGGTTGAACGGGTAAAGCTCAGAAAAAAATAGGAAACCGTATCATGAGAAAAATTGTTATTGTTCTGCTGCTTCCTCTCTTGCTTTGGACAGGAAGTTGCACAAGATCGAAGATCCACATTCTGATCAGCAAGGATGCCACTGCTATAGAACGCCTGGCAGCCAGAGAGATACGGAGGTATGTGTATTTGCGGACCGGTGATCTTTTAACCATAAAAGAAGATGTCGGAGAAAAAGGGGCTGAAATTTTGCTTGTCGTTGACAGCACCCTTGAAAGCCAGGAATTCCAACTCAGGACAAGCGATAATGTACTGACCATATCCGGTGGATCGGAAATGGGTTTGCTCTATGGTGCCTATGAGTTTGCCGAGCAACTCGGGATACGATTTTACCTTCACGGGGATGTGATACCCGATGAGAAAATCGGCTTTGACCTGCCGGATCTTGACACAAGGAAGAAACCCCTTTTTGCACTGCGCGGGATATTGCCCTTCCATGATTTTCCCGAGGGACCGGATTGGTGGAACGAGGGTGATTACAAGGCCATCATAGGTCAGTTGCCAAAGATGAAGATGAATTTCATAGGTTTCCATACTTATCCTGACCGTTTAAATTTCAACGGGGAGGGATATAAGGCCGAACCTTTTGTGTGGATCGGGAAAGCGCATGAGCTGAATGAGGACGGATCCGTTAACGAAGCCTATCCGGTACTGCATTTCCATACTTACGACAGTACATGGGGTTATTCGGCCGGGAAAACTGGGGATTTTCAGATGGGCGGGGGACAGATATTCGAAACGGATAATTACGGTCCCGATTACATGAAACATGTATCGTTATGGCCGCATACAAGGGAGGAAAACATCCGGATTTTCAATGAATCAGGTAAAATG
>LJUP01000009.1 GCA_001303955.1 Bacteroides sp. SM23_62
TTTGCTTACACCATGTTCTATTTCCAGCCTGCAGTGCTCTTGTTGTTGCTATATTATCTTGTAGTGAGTATTCGTAGGGTATTCAGCAGCAAAAAGAATGAGGTGATATACCTGGTTGCCATCCTTGTGCTTATGGCGGCATTCATCAATGATATGTGGATAGCCAATTCCCAAACGGCCATTTCCAACGATTATACCATGCATTTTGCAATTATGGTCTTTGTTTTCCTCCATGCTGCCATGATCATCAGGAACTGGATAAGGGCTTACAAGGAAAGAGGAAAACTGATGAAAGATATTGAATACATAAACAGGAACCTGGAAAGCCTGATCGAGGAACGTACCAGGGAACTGAACATGCGTAACCAGGAAATTCAACAGAAGAACGAAAATATTGAAGCTCAGAACAAGGAATTGAAAGAGGCGCTGGATTTCAAGAACAAGGTTTTTTCAATCATTGCACATGATCTGAAAAGTCCTGTTGCCAGCCTTGTACAGAATTCAGTGCTGCTGGATTGTGACCTGGAAGAAGACAAGCGCACCCAATTGTTTTCATCATTCCGGGAATTGAGCAGTGCTGCACTGAATTTGATAGACAACCTCTTGTATTGGGGACGCAGCCAGGGAGAACAGGTGAATTTTAACCCGGAAAGTATTGATATAAAACCTATAATCGAAGAAGTGTATGCCCTGTATAAGGAAATGGCAGGACAGAAATCGATTACCCTTGAAGCTGCCTATGAAGGAGGGACAACTGCTTTTGCTGATAAGGAACTCATGGAAATCATCATCAGGAATCTTGTTTCAAATGCTATCAAATTCACAAATGGGGGAGGAAATGTCCGGATCACCGTTACAAAAGACCCGGAAAATGAGCATCTTTTGCTGCTCATGGTAAAGGATAATGGGATAGGTATCCCTGAGAATCGGCTCAAAGACCTGCTAGGTAATAATGAAATGATAAGTACTGTGGGAACTGCCAGGGAGAAAGGTACAGGACTCGGCTTACGCCTCTGTTATGAACTGGTCAAATTACATAATGGTAAATTCCGCATCGAAAGCATAAAAGGCCAAGGCACAACTGTTTATATAAGCCTGCCAACTTAATTTTCTAATGCTGGGTAAGGGTATTTCTTCTTTCGGGTGTATTATAGGTACAGTTCAACAATATATCATCACCTGAAAAAGGTTTAACGAGGGAGCCGTCTCATAAAAAACTGAGACGGCTTCTCTCATTCTTTGTGAGGATAATACAACATCGCTACGAATTCCGCTTCGCGAAACACGCCAGGCTCCTTATGCATTGCCATCATTAAGCAAGTCAAAATCAATGATAAATTGGTTATCCTTCCATTCAGTGATATCGATGAAAGTAATCAGACAGTTTTTAGTATTGATCAGGCTGGAACCTGTCATGAAAGCAACGCGGATATCGCCATTCCTTTCCTGATAGCTGAATTCATAGTTTGTTGGAACTGCATCGGGATTACTCATCAATAAATGATGGTACTTTCTCAATACCGATTGATCCTTATTATCCAGCAGGTCCACCAGGCGCATTTTACCTTCGACTTCGCTGCGTCTATAACCCAATAATCGTTTGAATTCAGAATTCACCATCAGGATGGTGGTGTCGGGTTTTATGGTAACGGTAGCTGCGCCGGTATTTTCAAAGATCTTCTCATATAATTGTTCGGTCCTTTTTAATGATTTTTCGCTCTGCTTTCTTTCCAGTGAAAAACTGATGATATCCGCAGCAATTTTCATGATCTCAACATTCTCCTCAGAATGATCGGACTGCGATTGTATATACTCAATCCCGATAAATCCTTCCAGCTTATTCCCGATCTTTAAGGGATAGGCAAACAGGGATTTGACTCCCTGTTCTGTTAGTGTCTTTTTCTCATTCAGGGCTGCCCGGGGCAGTTTGCCCACGTCCCTGATAAAGATGGTCTCTGTATTGTTGAGCTGATTAACGAGCCATCCATAATTATCCAGTGCAAAGGAGGTGATTGAACCGGGAATCAAAGTGGTACCCGGAATTTTCCATTCATGGGTAATATGGGCCAGTTTTGCTTTATGGTGGATACGGTAAATATATACTTTATCCGCACCGGCCATTTTCCCGATGTCAGCCAATGATTGATGAAGGGACTGGTCCAGGATAAAATCGCCGATGAAATAAGATGAGATCCTGGCCAGGATCTTATGTTACTCCAGCAAACTGGATTTATGATGAGGGCTCAATTTTCAGCGGGATTTTTATGATACCTTTCAGGTCATTGCCAAGGTCATAAATTGCTTCATCATCAACGTCATAAACCCAGATGATTTCATAACTGTAGCCACTGAGATAAGACTTCTCAAGAATGGTGAGAATGTTGGTCAGATACTTCTTGGACCCACTGTTTACGTAGTCAAGATGAATGCGGACTACCGTATGCTTTGCTGGCTTCCGGATATATTCCATACAAGCCTCTACCACCGGTTCATAAAACTCGAATGAATCTTCTGGAATAGACCTTCCATGAATAATTATTTCACCTTTGTCGATAAGGATATAAGGGGTGATTTTGGTAACATCTATCTGGAATGCCATTTTTGCGTTTTTTACCTGACTAATATTAAACCAATCCATGCATGATCAATGACAATATTCCTTAGCGTGAAGTAAATAAAGTATTATCTTCTTCAAATTCGAACAGGGTCGGATAATCCTGCAGAATAGTAGCCATGATGGATTCACGCATGAATTTGGATTTGTTCTTAATCTTGTGTTTTCTGCAATATTCATCTATAACCCTCTTTTCACGGTTGTTAAAAAGAAGGGCATGACGATTAATTCTTTTAAGATTAATGTCTTTCTGTTTTTTTCTTTTCAAAAGAAATATCCTTTGTATTTAGCGGAATCGCATTAAAATTAGAGAATTAAAGGCTTAAATACTATTGAGGGGATTTTAAAGAATTAACATTTTTCTAACACGGGGACAGAAATTCAATGAAATAAGCAGTAAAAATATTATAGTATTAAAGACTAATTAAATTTTACTGAAAAAAATATTAAATAACTTAAAATCAAACTATTTATTAAATAATTAAAACAATAAAATGCTTCTTAAATAAAATAAATGTATGTAAAAAAGTATGTATACAACTGATAACCTTGACTCATTTGAATTCCAGCGTTACCGGGGGGATAATAAGGTGAAACTCTTGCGGTGGTGGGGTGTGACACCGAATTTCAGGATTGCCCGGCGGTGGGCCGGGGTAGGATACCCTTTGTTTTTTGCCCAGCCATATTGGGGATACTCCTGGTCAATGATCGCCATATAATCATCCCGGTACGTCTTGGCCAGTACAGAAGCAGCTGCAATGTGCCTGTATATGCCGTCACCTTTTACAACGGTCCTATAGGGGATATCTTGGTAGGGATGGAAACGGTTCCCGTCGGCAAGGATAAATCCCGGCGGGTTCTCCAGTTTTTCGAGTGCCCTGTGCATAGCCAGTATGGATGCATTCAGGATATTGATGTCATCGATCTCTGACTGATCTGCGCTGGCTACGCCAAAAGAGATGCACCCGGTTTCAATGATGGGGCGTAACTCATTTCGCTGCTTCGTACTGAGTTTTTTTGAATCATCCAGCAGGGGGTGCTGGAAATCCGGAGGAAGTATGACAGCAGCTGCGAAAACCGGTCCGGCCAGGCAGCCCCTGCCTGCTTCATCGCAGCCGGCTTCGATCTGGTCTTTATGATAGCTGGACTTGAGCATGTAAGATCAGGCCGGAATGATTTTATCCAATGATTTCCATACTTTTTCTGCTGTGAGATCCCAGCTGAAAGATCCTCTTCTGATTCGTCCTTCTGATACCAGCTCCTTTTGCAAACCAGGATCGGTTGCCAGGGTTAACATCCCCTGCGAAATATCCCGGATGTCGAGTGGATTACAATAAATGGCAGATTTCCCGGCGATTTCCGGAAGAGAAGTGACATTTGACGCAAGGATGGGGATATCGCAGTGCATGGCCTCAAGCAGTGGAATCCCGAATCCTTCAAACAATGGCACAAATGTGAGTCCGGATGAAGCGCCCATAACATCGCGCAGTTTTTCAGGGGATAGCCTGCCGGTAAAAACAATATCCTTATTATGTTTTAGTCTTGCATATGTTTTATCGATATCACCGGCCATAAACATTTTTTCTCCGACAATGACCAGTTTATATACCCCGGGCGATTGTTCCCTGAACAGGTCAAATGCTTTCATCAGCCTGGCCAGGTTTTTTCTTGGATGAAAAGATCCGACAAAGATATAATAGGGCATGCCCCCTGTGTATGCATTCCTCACCCTGGGGATATCTTCTTTCTTTAATGGAGTAAATACCTGATTCACACCATTATATACTACATCGATCTTGTCCGGATTGACCCTGTAACTGTCTGCAATATCTTTCTTGGAATACTCAGAGACAGTTACGATCCGTTCCGAGCGTGAGGCAAATAAAGGAAAATACTTCCGGTAATAAAACCTGGATGACGGTGGAAGGTCACCCGGCCGGTGATGGAAATTAATATCATGGATGGCAATCAAGGATGGTATTTTCAACCGCAGAGGCATATATCCATCCGGACTGAAAAACAGGGAAGCACTGTGTTTTTTTAATGTCCGCGGGAGGGACCATTCAAACCAGGTATACCATAGAAGCGGATGCCGGGTCTGGGGAGATATTACCAGGGGGACGATGTTTTCACTGAATATAAACCCGGGGTCATAGGGCCTGTCAAAAAGGAAAAGGAATGTATGTTCAGGATGCTGATTGGTGATCCTTTTCAGTGTTTCAAAACTGAACCAGCCTATACCCTCGAGCCTGTCTTTAAGCAATAAGCGGGTATTTACAGCAATGATCATAAAATCAGCAATCTTTTAAGGGTAGAAATATTCAAACAAAAATAGAGTTTGTAAATTAAATAACCCTTTGAACCGGTATCTTTGTTTTTCAAATGAAGAGGAAATTTGTCACAAATCTCGCCCTTGTCCTGTTCCTGAACCTGCTGGTAAAACCTTTCTGGATTTTTGGCATTGACCGGACTGTGCAAAATGTGGTTGGTGCAGAGGGTTACGGATTTTACTTCTCGCTTTTCAGTTTCTCCCTGCTTTTGAATATCCTCCTTGACCTTGGCATCACCACTTTCAATAATCGAAGCATTGCCAGGGAACCGGAGAAATTGCAGCGGTATTTTTCCCAGATCGTGGGACTGAAATTTCTGCTGGCTTTGTTTTATGCAGCTATCTGTTTGCTCTCGGGATGGTTACTGGGATATGATAAAGCCCAGTTAAACATGCTCTGGGTATTGATCCTGAACCAGTTCCTGGCTTCTTTCATCCTGTATCTGCGTTCGAATATAAGTGGACTTCATTATTTCCGGACCGATAGTATGATTTCTGTACTGGACAGGACCCTGGTCATCATCATCTGTGGTGTTTTACTCTGGTGCAATGTCACACAGCAGGCTTTCAAAATAGAATGGTTCGTCTATTCCCAGACGGTCGCATATGCCCTGACAGCCCTGGTGACATTCGGGATCGTTTGGTACCGTGCCGGTTATTTCCGCTTGCAGGTGGACCTGCCCGGATTTACAAAGATCATCCGGCAGAGTTTTCCCTTTGCCCTGCTTATCCTGTTGATGACCTTCTATAACAGGATCGACTCGGTAATGCTGGAACGGATCCTTGAGAGCGGGAAAGTACAGGCAGGCATTTATGCACAATCTTTCCGTATACTGGATGCAGCCAGTATGTTTGCTTTTCTTTTCGCGGGACTCCTCCTGCCTATTTTTTCCCGGATGTTAAAGAAGGGTGAGGATGTAGGGGAAATGGTCCGCCTGGCGTTTACACTGATTATCGTCCCTGCTGCGACATTGGCTGGACTCGGACTGTATTACGGATATGAAATCCTCGACTGGATGTATAACGAACATATTGAGGCCTCATCAAGGATATTCCCCTTGTTGATGGTTGGTTTTATGGCCATATCTGCGACCTATATCTTCGGAACCCTGCTCACCGCCAACGGGAATCTCAGGGAATTAAATATACTTGCCTCTTCCGCAGTGGTTTTAAACATTGTGCTGAACCTTCTGCTGATCCCTGAATACCAGGCCCTTGGAGCAGCCATTTCAAGCATGGTCACCCAGGTGTATATGGCCCTTTTACAGGTCATTATTTCAATCATCAAATTAAAACTGATCCCGGATTATGGATTTGCAACCAGGCTGGCTGTTTATTTTCTGGTGCTTTTACTGCTTGGTTATCTGGCCGGCAGGTTCATGGCCAGTTGGTACCAGGGAGCGATCCTGATAATCATTTCATCCATTATGCTGATGTTTGCCACAAAACTCGTAAAGTTCAAAGACCTCTACAGGATCATCCGGTTTGATGAGTCAGGTGAGGAATCTTAGGTTATCCTGACTTGCAGGCCAGTTGACCGCAGGCTGCATCGATGTCCTGTCCCCTGCTGCGCCTTATGTTGACGATCAGGTTTTTTGATTCAAGGAATTCCATGAATGCCTGCAGCCTTTCAGGTGTTGTCTTCTGATGGGTACTGCCGGCTACCTCATTGTATTCGATAAGGTTGATCTTACATGGTGTGATCTTGCAGAAATCAGCCAGTTCTGTGGCATCCCGCAGGCTGTCATTGAAATCTTTCATCAGCAGATATTCGTAGGTAATGCGTGTATGGGTTTCCTGATAGAATAGTTTTAAGGCATCCGTGAGGGCAGGCAGCGGGTTGGATTTATTTACGGGCATCAGGCTGTTTCGCTTTTCATCATTGGCCGAGTGCAGGGAAATAGCCAGGTTGAATTTCACTTTATCATGGGCCAGCCGTATAATTCCTTTTGTCAGTCCGACTGTGGAAAGGGTTATCCTCCTGGGTGATATGCCCAGTCCATTTTCAGAGGCCATATGGGATATGGCATTCATGACATTTTCGTAATTCAACAGCGGTTCCCCCATCCCCATAAAAACAAGGTTTGAAAGTCTGGTACCAAAGGTTTTCTGGCTTGCATCCTGCAGGAGAACTACCTGGTCAAAAATCTCACCTACAGAGAGGTTTCTTCTGGTTTCCAATCTGGCGGTTGCACAAAAACTGCAATTCAGAGGGCAGCCAACCTGTGATGAAAGGCAGGCAGTTACCCTTCCCTGGCTGGGAATCAGAACGCCTTCAACAAGCAGACCATCATGGCATTGGAAACCAAATTTGCGTGTCTTGTCCCTGCTGATCTGTTCTGTTTTGATAAGCAGGCCGGATAAGGTAAAATGCTCCTTAAGCGACTCCCTTAACCTGGCTGGCAGATTGCTCATCCTGTCAAAATCCGTCACCCCGTTCTTCCAGAGCCATTCCATGATCTGCCGGCCCCTGAATGGTTTTTCTCCCTGTGCCCTCACAAATGAGGTAATCTCAGTTTCATCGGCTTGCCTTATATCTTTCAGCATACCGACAAATTTACAAAACAGAAATGCATGTGTAATCTTTTGCTATCCGGTAATAATCAATTAATATTGCATTCTTGTACCCGGACAACAATGAGGGAGTGGTTAATTATATATCTGATAGGCCTTCTGATTATCCCGAAAGTCAGGGCAGACGAAGGAATGTGGCTTGTGCCGCTGATTCAGGACCTGAACATGGACAGGATGCAGGAAATGGGACTGGAACTGGAGGCCGAGGACATCTACAGCCTGGATCATCCGAGCCTCAAAGATGTAATAGGTGCCCTGGATTATGGAGGTTGTACGGCAGAGATCATTTCTTCCGATGGACTCATCATTACCAATCATCATTGCGGGGAAGACGAGATCCAGTTTCACAGTTCACCGGAGCATGATTATCTTACCAATGGATTCTGGGCCATGTCAAGGGAGGAAGAACTGCCAAACCCGGGCAAAACAATTTCTTTTGTAATCAGGATGGAAAATGTTACCGATAAGGTCCTCGGCATGGTTCATCTTGAAATGACAGAGGCAGAACGTGAAACCGAGATTGACAAATATTCAGAGACATTGATCGGCGAAGCTGTGGAGGGAACACATTATGAGGCAGTTGTCGTTCCACTATATGAAGGAAATGAATATTGCCTTGTCGTCCTGGAAACCTTTAAGGATGTAAGGCTCGTGGGGGCACCTCCTGCATGCATAGGCCGTTTCGGAGGCGATCAGGATAATTGGGAATGGCCCCGTCATAATGCGGATTTCTGTTTAATGAGGATCTATACGGGTCCCGACGGAACCCCTGCTGAATATGCACCGGAAAATATCCCCTATAAACCACCCCTTTGGCTGCCTATTTCCCTTACGGGTTATGAGCAGGATGATTTTTCCCTGGTCCTCGGTTTTCCTGGCCGCACAGACAGGTATGCCACATCTTCCGGGATCAGGGAGATAAAAGAGATCGAAAACAGGAACCGGATCAAGATCCGTGGAAAGGCCCTGGATCTGATGATGGAGGATATGAAAAGCAGCGACAAGGTAAGAATTCAATACACTGCCAAATATTCAAGGTTGAGTAATTATTACAAATATTCCATTGGACAGAACCTGTCCATTGACAGACTGGATGTGATCGGAAAGAGAAAATCTCAGGAGGAACAGTTTACTCAATGGATCAGTGCTGATGCGGCAAGGGAAGAGGCTTTTGGCGATATCCTCAACGAAATAAACTCGGTGATCTCCGAAAGGACCATGATGGAAAATGCATTGAGCTACCTGGAAGAAATGTTCCTGCTGCATAAGGCAGTTGAGATCTTCGACTTTGCCACGGTGGCCTTTCCATTTTTTTTCCAGGAATTGGGTTATGCATCTGAGCAGCAGGAAATAAGTGTACTTACAGACAGGATGAAAAACCGTGGTGATGATTTTTTCCGTAATTATAATCCCCAGACCGATAAAAAAATCGCATCTGCCATGATGCAATTGTATGCCCGGGATGTTGAACCGCTTTATTATCCCGGACTTTTCAGTACCATTCACAAGGATTTTGATGGGGATATTATCAAATACATCGATCATCTTTACAGGAAATCCATTTTTACCGCACCATCCAGGTTCGAACAATTCACGGAGAAACCTAAATTCAAGAAACTCATGAAGGATCCCGCTTTCATGGGATCTTTTTCCATGTACCAGACATACCAGCAGATCCTGGATGAATATGAGGAACTTGATGAACGGTACATAAATGCCAGGCGGAACTATGTTCATGCCCTGCGTGAGATGTATCCTGACAGTGTCTTCTATCCTGATGCCAACTCAACCCTCCGGCTGAGTTATGGTACCGTATGTGATTACCTGGCCCGGGATGCCGTAAGCTATGAGTATTACACAACCCTTGCCGGGGTCATGGAAAAAGAAGATCCGGAAAACAGGGAATTTCGCGTACCTGAAAAATTGAAAAGATTGTTTGAGGAAAAAAACTATCAGCCCTATGCCCGCAACAGTACCATGAGGGTTTGTTTCCTCACCAACCTGGATACTACCGGAGGCAATTCAGGAAGTCCCGTATTGAATTCCAGGGGAGAACTCATTGGGCTGAATTTTGACGGTAACTGGGAATCCATGAGCGGTGATATAATATATGAACCTGCCCTCCAGAGAAGCATATGTGTCGACATAAGGTATGTACTTTTTATTATCGACAAGTTTGCAGGAGCACATCATTTAATCGCAGAAATGGACATCAATGGCCAAAGATAGGATCATCATTTATACAGACGGTGCAGCAAGAGGTAATCCGGGTCCCGGGGGATACGGAGTGGTAATGAGGTATGGTTCCCACAGGAAGGAATTGGCACAGGGATACCAATTAACCACCAACAACCGGATGGAACTGCTGGCTGTCATAGTGGCCCTTGAGCAATTGAAATACAATGGCTCAGAGGTGACCGTGTACAGCGATTCCCGCTATGTATGTGAAGCAGTAAACCAGCAATGGTTATTCGATTGGGAACGCAAAGGGTTTAAGAAAAAGAAGAATCCGGACCTGTGGAGAAGGTTTCTGAAATCATACAGAAAACACCGGGTAAAACTGATCTGGATCAAAGGGCATAGCAATATACCGGAAAATGAACGCTGCGACCAACTCGCTGTGGAAGCCTCATATCAGGCTAATTTACCAGAAGACGAAGGTTATCAACAGGAAGAAAATACTTTGTTCAATTAAATCCTGTTCGATCCCTCATTTTTTATTATTTTGAGGTGCTTAATGTCGGGCCGATTGAATTCAACTTCAACATCAGTATTGCATTACAAAGGGAAGTTTACTTTCGAAAGAATTGGTATACTGTTGAATGATCTGAAAAATAAAAGGGAAACCTATCAGATCGATCCGGTTCAATATAAAAAACTGCTCACCCTGATGATTGAAATACTGGAGAATGTGCTTAAATATTCCGATCATTTTGAGGTTTTTGTGCTGGATCATCCGGATTTCCAGCCAGAATTTGAACTAATTCTGAACGATGATGGATTCATACTGACCTCCCGGAATCCGGTCAAGGAAAGGGATAAAAATGAGATAACAAGGCGGATAGATAAAATCAATACCTCAGATGAAGATGAACTGAAGAAAATATACCGGGATACCATTACCAACGGGATATTTACAGAAAAGGGGGGGGCCGGACTGGGATTCATCGAGATGGCAAAGATCACGACAAACAACATTGTATATTCGTTTAAACCAATTGATAAAGGTTTTTCCTATTTTGAAATAACGTTGCATATTAATCATTTAGATGAAGAAGACCATGGATAATTTAATCATTCCAGCTACTGACTTTACACCATCTGTAAATTTCCAGATACAATCAGGGCATCTGGAATTATCAGGGGTATCCCGACCTGAAGATGTGGCCGGGTTTTATGAGGGCCCACTGGAGTGGTTGTCTAAACTTGAAGAATCCATCCAGAACAAGCCGGAATATAAATACGAAATTCCCGAACTGCGTTTCAGCTTCAAAATGAGGTATTTCAACTCTGGTTCATCCAAATATATGATACAGATGCTCAGGACACTAAGAAACCTGACCAAGTTCGGAGTTGATGTCAATATTGATTGGTATTTTGAAGAAGGGGATGATAAAATGCAGGATGATGGTGAAGACCTTGCTGAAGCTGTAGAGCTGAATTTTAATTATATCGAAGTCTAGATTTTCCGCCGGTGCTTATATGAATCCCTGGATTAGCCTGCCTTAATTTATTGTGTAAAAGGCTGCGAGTCATAATGTTCCGATCCGTACAGGTGTGTCCATTAACGAACACAAAATCAGACATATAAATTCTTCCCTGAACAATAACTGTCAGATTTACAGTTACATAATTATAATGGCATAAAATATGAGATATTTAGTGCAAGGGTTTGAGTATGTTCGGAAATTATGTCAAAATTGCCTTCAGGAACCTGATCAAGCACAGGATCCATTCAATCATTAACATTCTAGGGTTATCGATCGGAATTGCCATAAGCATCCTGATATTGATCCTTGTACAGGACGAGTTAAGCTATGATAAGTACAATGATCAGTGGAAGCGCATTTACCGTATCAATCGCCTGGCCGAAATAGATGGCACACATTTTAACGGTGCCCTGACACCACTTGCACTGAAAGAAGAACTAATCAGGGAGATCCCGGAGGTAGAGGCAGCCACCAGGTTGATCAAAGGCAGCCATAAAAGGGTAAGTTTCGAGACAACCCATCTTTCAGCTGAAAATTTTTATTATGCCGATGAGTCGTTTTTCAAGATATTCAGTATACCCTTGTTACAGGGAGATCCTTCGACCGTATTATCGGATTCACTGACCATAGTGCTGACGGAAAGTACTGCCAGGGCATATTTCAGGGAGCATGATCCCATGGGCAAGATGATTGAACTGGATAATGGTTTGAGCTTCAGGGTTACGGGGATATGTGAAGATGTTCCTGCTAATTCCCATTTTCATTTTGACTACCTGGCTTCCTTGAAATGGATTGAAAAGATGTATCATAAAGAACGCTGGCTGGTGGAGATCACAGCTACCTATATCCTTGCAAAACAGGAAAATTCAAGCCAGCCTATTATTGAGGCTTATCTGCCTGGCATTATCGAGAAAAATATCATAGCGGACCTTGACGATTACTTCGGTAAAGAATCCATGAATTTTACGGATGATGATTCATTTGAGTTCTACCTGCAGCCAGTCTCGGAAATCCACCTGAATTCACTGGAAGAAGGCGAGTTTGAGAGTGGAACGGACAAGGTGTATATTTACGTATTCACCTTTATTGCCCTGCTGATCCTGATCGTTGCCTGTATCAACTTTATGAACCTGTCTACGGCAAAATCTGTCTCAAGGGCAAAAGAAGTAGCCCTGAGAAAGGTCATGGGTGCCAGTCCCCGGCAGCTGATCTTCCAGTTCCTGTCCGAATCTGTATTTTTCAGTTTTATAGCATTGTTCCTTTCCCTGGTTGTCCTGGAATTATTACTCAGGCCATTGAATCTATACCTGGACAAGAACCTGGATATTTTTTATCTGGAAAATTGGTACCTGGTTCCGGGTTTTATTCTTGGGGCCTTTTTCATCGGCATTCTTTCAGGGAGCTATCCGGCATTCTACCTTTCGGCCTTTAAGGTGGTCAATATCCTCAAGGGAAGGAATTTCCGGGGAATGCGCAGCACCCGCCTCAGAGGATTCCTGGTTTTATCACAGTTTACCATCTCCATTATCCTCTTCATTTCCAGCATGATCATTTATCAGCAGGTCAGGTTCTTCAGAAACTCAAACCTGGGATTCAATCAGCAGAATCTGGTGATCATTCAGCGGGCCTATGCCATACAGGCGCAGAGGGATACCTTTAAGGAGGTCCTGCTTAAGCATCCCGGTATTATTGCAGCCTCTGTCTCTACAGCCCTGCCGGGAAGTACAATTGAGCAATTTCCTTTTTATATTGATACGCTCGATGTCAAACATCTGATCTATTTCAGGCCGGTAATGGCAGATTATGATTTTATGCGGACCATGCAAATGCATCTGCTTGAGGGGGATTTTTATCAATCAAAAGAAGCCGAGTGCTATGGTTCATTGATGATCAATGAATCAGCAGCCCGTGAAATTGGCCTGGAAAATCCGATTGGCATGCATCTGTCAGGTTTTGGCATAATGGGAGAGGAAATGGATTACACCATCCGGGGGGTCGTAAAAGATGCTCATTTCGAATCCCTGCACAATGAGATAAAACCACTCGCCATTACCCTGCTGCCTGAAAAATCCCATGCCCAGTTCCTGGCCGTAAGGATCTCAGGAGATAGAATGACGGAATCACTCGCGTATATCGAGAAGGTATGGAAAGAATTTGTCAAGGATGAACCTTTTAACTATTACTTTCTGAACAAGGACCTTGATGACCTGTATAATGAAGAGGAAACCACGGCAAACATTTTTGCCATATTTTCCTTCCTCGCTATCTTTATCGCCATCCTGGGAATATTTGGTATGGCATCCCATACCGCTGAACAGAAGACAAGAGAGATCGGGATCAGAAAAGTAATGGGGGCATCGATGCCGAAAATTACCATGATGTTATCCGCCCAGTTTACCAAATGGGTAATTTGGGCAAACCTGATCGCCTTCCCGGTAGCCTATACAGGCATGAAGCTATGGCTTGGAAAATTTGCCTATCATATCAATATGGAAGCATGGTTTTTCTTCCTGGCGGCCATTCTCGCACTGGTTATTGCGCTTGCCACAATCAGTTTTCAGGCCATACGGTCAGCCTGTGCCAGTCCTGTTGAAGCCTTACAGTACGAATAAGCATAATATATCCCCCGAACCATGTTTGAAAATTTCGTCAAAGTTGCCATCCGCAACATTTTCAGGCAGAAGATCTATTCCCTGATCAATATCCTTGGATTAGCCATGGGATTGGCGTGCAGCCTGTTGATCATGGTTTTTGTCATGCATGAGCTGAGTTACGACCAGTTCCATGCCAAGAAGGACCGTATCTACCGCCTCTGTGTAAAAGGTAAGCTGGGAGAAGCAGAAATGAACATGGCCTATACGGCTGTTCCAACAGGCCCTGCATTTGACCAGGAATTCCCCGAAATAACCGAGGCAGTGAGACTGGAGAACTGGAATGATATATTATTCAGGTTTGGGGAAAGGATTTTCATAGAGGATGACCTGTTATGGGCGGATTCAGGCTTCTTCAAGGTCTTCGATTTCAAACTGATCAGCGGCCAGCCGGACCAGGTGTTGGCTGAACCACAGACCATTGTCCTGACCGAGACAATGGCTAACAAATATTTTGGGGAAGAGGAAGCGGTTGGCAAGTCCATCAACATGGGTTCGGATTCGACGGAATACCGTGTTACCGGCATCGTGGAGGATCCGCCTGAAAACAGCCATTTAGGTTTTAATTTCATTGCTTCCTTCCACAGCCTGGACAAGGCAAAGAGCACTTTCTGGCTGAGCCATAACCTGAGCACCTACTTTCTCCTTGAAGATGGTGTGGATATCGGTTTGCTGGAAGAAAAGATGCAACCGGTGATGCTGAAGTATGTGGGACCAGAAGTAGAGCAGTTCCTCGGGATACAGCTTGACCAGTTCGTAGAGGCAGGCAATGCATATGGCATGTATCTGCAACCCCTGTCAGACATCCACCTGAACCCGGAAGTACAGCAGAGTATGAAACCCCCGCACGAAAAAAAATACATTTATATTTTTTCATTGATTGCCATCTTCATCCTGGTCATTGCCTGCATCAATTTCATGAACCTGTCCACCGCCAGGTCCGCGAACAGGTCCCGTGAAGTCGGCCTGCGGAAAGTCATGGGTTCAACCAGGAACCTGCTGGTGGGACAGTTTCTGCTGGAATCGATATTCATTTCCCTGATTGCACTGATCCTCGGCGTCATGATCCTGGAATTGTTACTGCCTGCTTTCAGGAACCTGGTGCATCTTGAACTGAGTATCAATTATTTTGCAAACCCGGTGGTCATTCCATCCCTGGTCATCCTGGTTTTTTTCGTCGGTCTGCTCTCAGGCAGCTACCCGGCGTTTTACCTGTCGAGTTTCAGGCCCAATGCCGTACTGTCCGGGAAACTGGCCTCAGGCATGAAGACGGGCTGGCTCCGGGGCATCCTGGTGGTCATGCAATTCGCCATATCCATCGGGATAGTGATTGCTACCATGGTGGTGCTCAAGCAGGTGAATTACCTGCTGAAAAAAGACATGGGATATGAAACGGAGCAGATGGTCATCATACAACGTGCAGAGGCCCTCGGCAAGGAACATATACAAACCTTCAAACAGGAAATCGCCAATATCCCCGGTGTGGTAGCTTCCACGAATTCAACCATGCTGATGGGGGATCCGAACAATTCGAATTCCTATATGATCGAGGGTCAGCCATTTGAGAATTCCTATATGCTGTGGACGGTCTGGACTGATTTTGATTATGCCGAGACCTATGGACTGGAACTGGTCAAGGGCAGGTACCTATCAGGAGAATATGCCACCGACAGCACCAATGTGGTGGTCAATGAAGCGGCCGTACGTTCCTTTCATATGGAAGATCCGCTTAGTATCCGGATCATCCAGCCGGGTCGGACACCCGAGGAAAGGATCTACCACCAGATCGTCGGTGTGGTGAAGGACTTTCATTTTGCCTCCCTGCATTCACCCATCGAACCATTTGTAATGATTCATAAGGACGAGGACTGGAACTGGGGAGGGTACCTGACCATCAGGCTTGAAACAGAAAACCTGCAAAGAACACTGAATGAAATTGAACAAATATGGAAGGAATTCACCAATGACCAGCCCATGGAATACTCCTTCCTGAACGAAGATCTGGCCGGCAAATACGGGGAGGAGAAACGAACAGGGACCATCTTCGGGATATTCAGCATCCTGGCCATACTGGTGGCCTGCCTGGGACTGTTGGGACTGTCCTCCTATTCAGCCGAACAAAGGACCCGGGAGATCGGATTAAGAAAGGTGATGGGAGCAACGGTTTCCAGCATTGTCAGGCTCTTGTCGAAAGAAACACTAATGCTGATCCTGATCTCTGCCGTAATCTCCATCCCGGTGGCCTGGATCACCATGGGGAACTGGCTGGAATCATTTGCATTCAGGATAAAAATGGACCCGTTCATATTTATCCTGGCATTTGTGGGTGCCTTGCTCGTCGCCCTGCTAACGGTCTCCATTCAAGCCCTCAATGCAGCCCTGACCAATCCGGCCGATTCTCTGAGATATGAATAAAACAAATGTAACAGGATCATTATTTATTCGTCTTATTCACAGACCAAACCCCAAATCATGTTCCAGAGCTTTTTCAAGATTGCCCTGAGGAATCTGATCCGGCAGAGGGCCTATGCACTGATCAATATATTCGGACTGGCCATAGGGATAGCATGCAGTATCCTGATCGTGCTGTTCGTCATACATGAAAGCAGCTATGACAGCTTCCATGAGAAAGCAGGTCAAATTCGCCAGGTTTGGATCACCGGTAAGTTTGCGGCTGCAGAATTCCAGGCTGCCACTACTGCTTCTCCGACAGGACCCGTATTCTTGGAAGAAATCCCGGAGGTGATCAATTTCACCCGCGTAGATCGCTGGGACAATGTGCTTACCAGGTATGGTGACAGGACCTTTCTGGAAGATCATTTTTACTGGGCTGATTCAGGCTTTTTCGAGATTTTCTCCTTTCCCCTGATCAAAGGGGACCCTTCCCGGGTACTTGCCGAGCCGCGGTCAATGGTTATTTCTGAATCAACCGCGAGGAAGTATTTTGGAGATGAGGACCCCGTGGGCAAGACCATCGAGGTATTTTCTGACTCTACCAGTTACAACATTACGGGTGTTTTCAGGGACATCCCGGACAACAGCTCTTTGTATTTTGATATGGTGGTTGATTTTCAAAGCCATCACCGGGCAAACAATACCCAGTGGACCAGCAATAACATACAAACTTATTTGCTTACAGAAGAAGATGTAATGGAGGAAGATTTTCAGGAGAAGATAAATACGATAACCGTAAAATATGTAGGACCTGAAATTCAGCGATTTATCGGGATTACCCTGGAAGATTGGGAGGCAGTGGGTAATTTTTACCAGATCAGGACACAACCCATGCTGGATGTCCACCTGAACAATGATATTACAAGCAATCTGCGTCCTGCGGGCAATAAAAAATACCTGTACATCTTTTCATCCATTGCCCTTTTTATCATCCTGATCGCCTGTATCAATTTCATGAACCTTTCCACGGCCCGGTCTGCCGGAAGGGCCAGGGAAGTGGGTTTGAGAAAGGTGGTTGGATCAGGGAAAGGCTCACTGGTATGGCAATTCCTCGCCGAATCCTTCCTCATGGTGGTCGTAGCCATGGTGGTTGCCCTGCTGATCCTGGAACTGGTTTTACCGGTATTTAACAGAGAGGTGCAGCTGAGCCTGGTGCTGGATTACTTCGGGGACTGGTACGTCATACCCGGACTCCTGCTGTTTGTTGTAGTGATTGGCTTGCTGGCCGGCAGCTATCCGGCCTTTTACCTGGGATCATTCAAACCCGTTGCAGTCCTCTCGGGTAAAATTGAACAGGGTGCCAGGAGTGGCTTCCTTCGCAGGATCCTGGTGATTATCCAGTTCAGCATATCCATATTCATCATACTCGGGACCCTGGTCATCAACAAGCAGCTGGGATATATGATCAATAAAGACCTGGGATTTAATAAGGAACAGATGCTGGTGATCCAGCGATTCGGGGAGATAGGCAGAAGACGCGTTGAGACATTCAAACAGGAAATTGCCAAGATTCCTGGAGTAATATCTTCGGCATCCTCCACCATGGTTCCCGGGCACACAAATAATTATAATGGTTTTATGATGGAAGGAAGACCCTCTGACCAGACATTCCTGCTGGAAGTGAACTGGATAGACCATGATTTTCCTGAGACATATGGACTGGAAATCACCAGCGGCAGGTTCCATAGCCACGATTATGCAACCGACAGTTTCGCCATTGTGGTCAACGAGATGACAATTCAGAATTTTACGGTTGAAGAACCGTTTGAAACAAGGTTTGTCGAGCCTGGCAATACGCAGGAAGAAAGGGATTATTTGCAGATCATCGGGGTGATGAAGGATTTCCACAATGAATCATTGCATTCAGTGATCAGGCCCCATATGATGAGGATAAGGGATCCTGAATGGGGATGGATCCCCTATCTGAGCATTCGTGTGGAACCTGAAAATATGAGCAGGACTATCCGGCAAATTGAAAATGTATGGAAGGAGTTCACCAATGACCAGCCTTTCCAGTATTTTTTCATGGACGATGATTTTGAACAGCATTATGAACAGGAGGCCAGAACCCGGATCATATTCACCATCTTTTCCATCCTGGCCATCTTTGTTGCCTGTCTCGGCTTACTTGGATTGACAGCATTTACTACCGAGCAGCGAACCCGGGAAATCGGTATCCGGAAAGCCATGGGGGCTTCGGCGAACATTATCGTCCGGCTGATCTCGAAAGAAATCGTCATACTGATCTGCCTGGCCACCCTGGTTGCATGGCCCTTTGCTTACTTTCTGACACGCAACTGGCTGAATGATTTTGCCTACAGGATAGACCTTGGCATCATGCCATTCCTGCTTTCGTTTGTTTTTGCACTGGTTATATCACTCGTCACCATAAGCGTTCAGGCCATCACAGCAGCCCTGAAGAATCCTGCGGATTCACTGAGATATGAATAGACAGCGTTCCATACCACCGTTGTGCCTGAGCTGAAGAATATACAAACCCCTCTCAGGTTTCGTGGGCAGGGTAACTGGATTTTCTCCCGGGACCAGCCCGGTCCTTGATGACCAGATAAGCCTGCCATCGCTGGTAAAGATCTCCAGATCAGCACGAACGTCCATCAGGAAAGGAGAGATGAGTATAAAGCTGCCGCTGTTGGGATTCGGATAAATGAAAAGCTCCTGCCGGCCTGCTGTCCCGGTGGCATCTACGGAAGTGTTACCAGTGATCTCCCCGTTCCTGAATCGCTCCGAGAACTCCTGATAGTAAATATTGGCCAGCGTCCCATCATGGATGATCAATGTGTTCTCATCATTCCGGGTATCGGCCGATGAACTCCAGTTGTGGCTGCCTGTCAGTACCAGGGGATCCGCTGCCGGGTATCCCTGGTCGATGATCATGGTCTTGTGATGCAGGATGCTGCCTTCCCCGTTCTGCCTGAAATTTTGTCCCAGGTCCTTCAGTATACCCATCACATATTCATTGTCCGCCGGGTCATTTTCATCGTTGATGATCACCTGTGAAACAACACCCGCATCATTCCTTTCCACGATTGCTTCCGCGAGAAAATCCCGCGTGATCAGCATGGTGTTGACATAAAGTTCATGGTCCGCCTGGCTGATATTGTCTGAAATAATCTGATTGACCCGGTTGGTTGGACTGAAATAACATTCCACGGGGATATTCCCGATGACCAGCTCATGCGGGGTGTTGTCTTTCTTTGATGTGCCAAATTTTGAAGCTGAATGGTCGGGCTGGGAACCTGAACTGCCGAACATTTCCTCGAATTCCAGCTGGTAAACCGTGGCCAGGCTCTGGTCCTGGATGATGATCACATTATTGGCGTGATGGTGCAGCTGGTCCTCTGTGATATTCCCCGAACCAGTCCAGACATAAGCATCAGCCGGATCGGGTGAGACCGCATCAATGATCAGGAACTTGTTGTGCATGATGCCAGTACTGGCATCGTAATCATCCTGTGGACTGATCATGATACCTATGTCAGGGTCCAGGATTTCCCACCTTTTTTGTTCCCGGGTATGCCAATCTGCCACGACGCGAACCCGTACACCCCTGTCGTGGGCCTCATTCAGGGCGGCAGTAATATCCGCTATCCCACTGGTATTATAGCTGTAAATGGCGAGATCTATGCTGTATTTTGCCCTGTTGACATAAGCTGCCAGGGTATCATCCATACTGAGGTGAAGATGCACGGCATCCGTGCCGGAAGAAACACTGTTGTCGACAGTCCTGTTGAAGTAGGCTTTCATCACACCTGTGGAACTGGACTTGGTGATGTAGGCATTCACTCCTGACCATGCCGTATCTGCTCCGGCCACGGAAATGGCCTGCGCGTAAAATAATTCCGACGGATCAGCTCCAGTAACAGAGACGAGATGCCAGGTGGAATCTGCCGTGCCTGCAAGCACGCCCAGCTCCATGGCAGGCGTATTCCCATATCTCAATGCTGTTGATCCCTTTATATTGGTGGTCCATGCCAGATCGAAGCCCTGTGTGCTGATATTGGTGACTACCATGGGAGTAGTCAGCCAGATGCTGCCGGAAGCAACAAGATCTCCATAATCCCTTACAATCACCTGGTGGTTTTGATTATAGGTTGATGCAATGCCGGTCATGGTAACCGGGGAACCAGGTATGGATACTCCGGCCAGTGGATTATCGGGGTGGACATAGACGGTTCCCCGCTCATCGATTGCCGTGTATTGGTATTCGCCTGAGCCGAATGACCCGCCGGCATCATCGAAGACAACATTTTTGATCTGTACCAGCATTCCCTGGATGGAATCGTGCAATTGGCCGGGTGTGATCAGCAGAGGATGCGGCAGAGAATGCCCGCAGGAATGGATGGTATAGCCTCTGACAGGTTCCAGTTCGATGAGGGACTGGTAATCTTTAAGTATGCCGGTTACGGTGATGCTGTCGCCCTTCTTGACATCATCCGCAAAATTATGGTCATAGACCGCCATCCCACCCGTCGGATCCTGAAAATAGCGTATGGAAGGATTCCCGATGACATCACAGGTGACAATTCCTGTCAGGGTCACCTCCGTGCCCATAGGTGCTGATCGTGCTTCCCTGATGGAAACTAACTGGGCCTCCAGGCTCAGTATGCCAAAGGAAAACAGAACCGTTACCAGTGCGGATTTCATCATTTCCCCGCTTCAGCTATCCTCCTAGCAGTTTCCAGGTCCTCGGGAGTATCGATTCCATGGCTCGTATCACTGGTGACCAGCACCCTGATCCTAAATCCATTTTCCAGCCATCGCAGTTGTTCCAGTGATTCGGTCTTTTCCAGGGGTGAAGGCTCGAGCCCCGTGATCTGTTGAAGGATCTCACAGCGGTAGGCATACATGCCAATATGCTTCAGGTATGTGTGGCCGGTTACCCAGTTATCCTCCGCGGCATGCCTGTGGTAGGGTATTGCGGAACGGCTGAAATACAATGCATTACCATGCTTATTGGCAACCACCTTGACCGCATTCGGATTCATGAGCTCAGATCTGTCCAAAATGGGATTTGCCAGGGTGGCAATCTGGGCAGCCCTGTCAGAGAAGGCCTCCTTCAGCAACCTGATATGGGATGCCTTGATAAAAGGCTCATCTCCCTGGATGTTGATGACTACATCATATGTTTCGCCGGACTGGTCCAGCTTTTGAATCACCTCCGCACACCTGTCTGTCCCGCTCGGATGATCAGGGGAGGTCATCATTACCCTGCCTCCGAAATCAAGCACTGTCCGTTCAATGCCTGAATGCTCGGTAGCCACGATTACATTGTTCAATTCCCTGAAGGTATTTTCATATACCCATTGGATCATTGGTTTTCCTCCTATATCCGCAAGCGGTTTACCGGGAAGCCGTGATGAGGCAAAACGGGCAGGTATGATTCCTAAAAAATTCATGGAAGTGTTGATATTCTAGGTTCTCCAAATTAGTAAAAATCCCGGAAAATTGTAATTTTGTCATGCATTTTTGGAAATTTTGTCAGATGGAAATTCAAAAAATAAAACAGCGTTTCGGGATCATTGGAAACCATCCTGTATTGAATCGTGCCATTGATATCGCCGTGCAGGTTGCTCCTACCGATTTATCGGTATTGATCAGCGGGGAAAGCGGGACGGGGAAGGAGTTTTTTCCGAAGATTATCCATCAGAGAAGCGCAAGAAAACATGGTACCTACATTGCTGTGAACTGTGGTGCAATCCCTGAAGGCACAATAGACTCCGAGTTATTCGGGCATGAAAAAGGAGCCTTCACCGGGGCTACTGACAGCAGGAAAGGTTATTTCGAGGTGGCCAACGGAGGCACCATATTCCTGGATGAGGTGGCTGAGCTGCCGCTCTCCACACAGGTAAGGCTGTTGCGTGTACTTGAGACCGGAGAATTTATCAGGGTCGGTTCCTCGAAAGTCCAGAAAACAAATGTCCGGGTAATTGCGGCTACCAATATAGACATCATCAGGGCAGTTCAGCAGGGGAAATTCAGGGAAGATCTATACTACAGGCTGAATACGGTACCCATCGTTGTTCCCTCCCTGCGTGACAGAAAGGAGGATATTTACCTGTTGTTCAGAAAATTTGCCAGTGATTTTGCTGAGATCAACCGGATGCCACCGGTTACGCTTACAGAACAGGCCCGGCTCATCCTGATAAATTACAGGTGGCCCGGGAATATCAGGCAATTGAAAAACATTACGGAACAGATCTCAATCATAGAATCAATCCGGGAAATAGACGAAGAGACCATCAAAAAATATCTTCCTGATTATCAGCCAATAAAGCTCCCGGCATTGTATGAAAAGCCGGTTGATGAGAAGACGTTCAACACGGAACGTGAAATCCTTTACAAGGTGTTATTCGATATGAAGAATGATATGAACGATCTGAAAAGACTGGTAGTGGAGATTATAGATAAGAGAAGCGGAACAGATTTCCATGAAGATCATGCAGGCTTGATAGAAAAGCTTTACCAGTCAACAGACCATTCGGAGGCTCACCCTCCGCAGACCTTGCATATAACGCCTGAAAGCCAGAATATACAGGATACCGAAGAGATCATTGAAGAATCCCTTTCACTCGAAGAGAAGGAGATCGAACTGATAAAAAAGGCCCTCGATAAGCATAATGGCAAGAGAAAATATGCTGCAGAAGAACTAGGAATATCAGAAAGGACGTTATACCGAAAGATCAAGGAGCATAATCTTGAGTAATAGATGAAGTACAGCATTCAGACGGCACTGATGGTAATCCTGACCATATTGGCCACCTCCTGCAAGGTGAAGTATAGTTTTTCAGGGGCGAATACTGGTGTCCTGGAGACAGTCTCTATTGATTTTTTCCAGAACCGTTCAGCCCTGGCTCCGCCTGCACTGGGCCAGTATATTACCGAGGAATTCCGGGATCTCTGTGAACGCCAGACCAACCTGACCCTCATAACCGGTCCCGGTGATGCCCATTTTGAGGGAGAGATCACCGTATATTCCACAAGGGCTATGGCGATCTCCGGAGATGACCGGGCCGCACTTACCCGTTTTACCATCGGCGTAAAAATAACCTATACCAACAACCTGGATCCGGACCTTAGTTTTGAGGAAACCTTCTCCCAGTACCGTGATTATGAGAGTTCACTGCAATTCGAGTCAGTTCGGTCTGAATTAACTGATGCCATCGTTGAAGAGATCAATGAAGATATCTTTAACCGTGCATTTGTTAACTGGTGATGTTTAATGTTGAACAATGAAACGGGAAAATATAATAACATTCGTTCATGATCCCTCAAAACTTGACCAGTCCAGTCTGGGAGAATTGGAGGAATTGCTGGATACTTATCCCTGGTTCCAGACCGCTCACCTGCTGGTGGCTAAAAACCATCACAATATTGACAGCATAAAATTTCATGAAGTGCTGCGGGATTCTGCTGCATATGCAGGGGACAGGACCGTACTGTATCACCTGATCCATGCACCGGCCGCAAAGACCGAAAAAACCTGGAGGGATGAACCTGACAAAGCTGAGCCCGAAATGAAAGTAGCTGATAAAACAGGCCAGGCAGCGGACCTGTCGGATGAGCTCACATATACAGGGGCGTATCAGCTCGAGGAAGAGTCAGCACCTACAGAAACATCTGCCATTGAAGAATATACTTTCACCGGCTGGTTTGACCATTTCCAATCAATATCACCTGAAAAGCCTGCAAAAACAGAACAGAAAGAACTGATCGACAAATTTATTAATGACAGTCCCGTCATCTCTCGCAGCAAAGATATGCCCCCGGGTGATAAAGACATGTCCGGGGATAGTTCAATGGATAGTGATTCATTTATGACAGAGACACTTGCAGGGATCTACGAGAAACAGGGCCTGCTGAAGAAGGCCATCTATGCCTACGAGAAATTAAGTTTGAAATATCCAGAAAAAAGTACTTACTTTGCGACGCAAATTAACAGGATAAAAAGTCAATTGGAAAAAAACTGATAAAGTCATGATCTACAATCTGATATCCGTGCTTGTTGTGATCGTATGCGTGTTGCTGGTGCTGATCGTCCTGGTACAGAATTCAAAGGGCGGGGGACTTGCCTCCAATTTTCAGTCATCCAACCAATTCATGGGCGTACGGAAGACAACAGATTTTCTTGAGAAATCAACATGGACACTGGCAGTTGCCCTGTTGGCCTTCAGTATTATTGGATCACTTACCATCCCCCGGGGAGAAGGCAGCCAGCGTTCGGTCATCGAAGACCAGATAGATAATGTGATTGACCCGAATGCGATACCCACATTTCCCACAACCGTTCCTGAACCGGGAGGCAATCCGGAAAGTGACCAGCAATAGGACAGAGACTCTCAGAAATGATTTTGAAGTGTCAGGGATTATGACAACCTGACACTTTTTCTTTTCAATTCGATGCCAGACGGTCCAGAAAAGGCTTTGGCATAAAATATGAAAAGAGACTTCTCGAATTTGAAAAATGTCTAACTATTAAATACAAAGTAAAATGGCAGATGTTAAGATTAAGCCACTGGCCGACAGGGTACTTATTGAACCCATGGCAGCAGAAGAAAAAACGGCAAGCGGGATCATCATTCCCGATACCGCAAAAGAAAAACCACAAAAGGGAACTGTTGTGGCCGTTGGTCCGGGTACCAGCGATGAAAAGATGGAAGTAAAGAAGGGAGATACTGTGCTTTATGGCAAGTACGCAGGTACTGACCTGACCATTGACGGAAAAGACTTCCTCATCATGAAACAGTCAGATATCCTGGCTATCATTTAAATGGTAATTAATTCTAATAATCCTTATAAAATATTGAAAAATGGCTAAACAAATTAAGTATGATATCGAAGCAAGGGATCTGCTGAAAAAAGGTGTTGATGCTCTTGCCAATGCAGTGAAAGTGACCCTTGGTCCAAAAGGACGCAATGTTGTTATCGAGAAGAAATTCGGTGCTCCCCAGGTAACCAAGGATGGTGTTACCGTGGCTAAGGAAATCGAACTGAAAGAAGGATTGGAAAACCTGGGTGCCCAGATGGTGAAGGAAGTTGCTTCGAAGACCAATGATGATGCCGGAGACGGAACCACTACAGCAACTGTCCTGGCTCAGGCTATTGTGAATGTAGGGCTCAAAAACGTGACCGCCGGTGCCAACCCGATGGACCTGAAAAGGGGTATTGACAGGGCTGTCAGCAAGGTGGTTGATTCTTTGAAAGGAATGTCTGAGGACATTGGTGAGGACAACACAAGGATTGAGCAGGTGGCTTCCGTTGCGGCCAATAATGATGCTGAAATTGGCAGACTGATCGCCGAGGCCATGGAAAAAGTAAAAAAGGAAGGCGTAATTACCGTTGAGGAAGCCAAGGTTTCCGAAACCTATGTTGAAGTGGTGGAAGGTATGCAGTTCGACAGGGGATATATTTCACCCTACTTCGTAACCGATACGGAAAAGATGGAAGCTGTTCTTGAAAATCCTTACATCCTTCTTTTTGACAAGAAGATCTCCGTGATGAAGGACCTGCTCCCCATACTTGAATCTACCGCGCAGACTGGGAGGCCACTGCTGATCGTTGCTGAAGATGTTGATGGTGAAGCCCTTGCCACCCTCGTGGTAAACAAATTAAGGGGCTCCCTGAAGGTTGCCGCCGTTAAGGCACCTGGTTTTGGCGACAGGAGGAAGGAAATGCTTGAAGATATTGCCATTCTGACAGGCGGGACCGTCATTTCTGAAGAAAAGGGACTGAAGCTTGAAAATGCGACCCTCGATATGCTCGGTCAGTGTGAAAAGATCTCCGTTGACAAGGATAACACAACCGTTGTAAATGGTGCTGGAGATAAGGATACCATTAAGGCAAGGGTGAACCAGATCAAGGTTCAGATCGAAAATACCACCTCCGATTATGATAAGGAAAAGCTCCAGGAGCGATTGGCCAAGCTTGCCGGCGGAGTTGCCGTATTGTACGTGGGTGCTGCTTCAGAGGTAGAAATGAAAGAGAGAAAAGACCGCATGAACGATGCCCTGAATGCAACCAGGGCTGCTGTTGAAGAAGGCATTATTCCCGGTGGTGGAGTAGCCTACCTCAGAGCCGTGGGTGCACTCGAAGGATTTGAAGGAGAAAATGATGATGAAACAACCGGCATTGCCATTGTACGCAGATCACTCGAAGAGCCGCTTCGCATTATTGCTGAAAATGCGGGTGTGGAAGGTTCCGTAGCCGTTCAAAAAGTGAAAGAAGGAAAGGCTGATTTTGGATTCAATGCCAGGACAGATACCTATGAGAATCTTCTCAAGGCAGGTGTGATCGATCCTACAAAAGTTGCCAGAATTGCCCTTGAGAATGCTGCATCCATCGCAGGAATGCTCCTGACGACAGAATGCGTACTGGCAGAAGAACCCGAGCCAGAACCTCCAATGCCGGCTGGCGGCGGAGCTCCCGGCATGGGCGGAATGATGTAATCAAACATCACATATATTCACCAGGCCCTGTTTTGCACCGGTACTGCCGGGGCAGCACAGGGCTTTTTATTTTCCTGCAGTCGCATCATGGTACTGCTTAGAAACCGATTTTAACTATCTTTGTACCTCATTTCCGGTCCATGTCCCAATCCATAAAAAACATACGGAACTTCTGCATTATCGCCCACATCGACCATGGGAAAAGTACCCTTGCGGACCGCATGCTGGAACTGACCCGGACGGTATCCGAAAGGGACCTGCAGGAACAGGTGCTGGATGATATGGAACTGGAACGTGAGCGGGGAATTACCATTAAGAGCCATGCCATTCAGATGGAGATGGAACGGGATGGTGAAACCTATTTTCTCAACCTGATAGATACACCCGGGCATGTGGATTTTTCCTACGAGGTATCCCGGTCGATCGCTGCCTGTGAAGGAGCTCTGCTGGTTGTGGATGCTACGCAGGGGATACAGGCCCAGACCATTTCGAACCTTTACCTGGCCCTGGAGAATGACCTGGAGATCATCCCGGTGATGAATAAAATAGATCTCGAGGCTGCCATGCCTGATGAGGTGCTGGACCAGATCGTGGACCTGATCGGTTGCGGGACCGAAGACATCATCCCGGCCAGCGGGAAGACGGGTTATGGAGTGGACAGCATTCTGAATGCCATCATTGAAAGAATTCCTTCCCCCAAGGGCGATCCCGAGAAACCGCTGGAGGCGCTGATCTTTGATTCAGTGTTCAATTCTTACAGGGGAATTTACGCCTATTTCAGGATATTTAACGGTACCCTGAAGACCAACGACTATGTAAAGTTCGTTGCCACGGGAAGGAAATATGATGCCGACGAGGTGGGGGTACTTAAGCTCAAGCCAGAACCCCGCAAAATGCTGAGCGCCGGGGATGTGGGTTATATTATCTCAGGGATCAAGGAATCCACTGAGGTCAAGGTAGGTGATACCATCACCCATGTTGAAAATCCCTGCCAGGTTGCCATTGAAGGATTCAAAGATGTCAAACCCATGGTATTTGCGGGCATATACCCGGTGGATGCGGATGATTATGAGGAGTTGAGGAGTTCCATGGAGAAACTCCAGCTGAATGACGCCTCCCTGACCTATGAACCGGAATCGTCGGTTGCCCTGGGATTTGGATTCAGATGTGGTTTCCTGGGACTCCTCCACATGGAGATCATACAGGAGCGGCTGGACAGGGAATTTGACATGAACGTGATCACCACCGTGCCCAATGTTTCCTTTCTGGTACATACCACCAAGGGGGCGTTGATAGAGGTCCATAATCCGTCGGGACTCCCGGATGTAACCCATATTGACTATATTGAAGAACCCTTTATCAGGGCCCAGATCATCTCGCAGGCAGATTACGTGGGCTCTGTCATGAAACTTTGCATCGATAAAAGAGGGGCGCTAAAGAACCAGGTGTACCTGACCAGTGACCGGGTGGAAGTCACTTTCGAGATGCCGTTGGCCGAGATTGTATTTGATTTTTATGATAAGCTGAAAAGCATTTCCAAAGGTTATGCCTCATTTGATTATTACCAGACCGGATACCAGAAAGCCAATCTGGTCCGACTCGATATCCTGCTGAACGGGGAAATGGTTGATGCACTGTCCACACTGATTCACAGGGATAATGCCTATGCCTTCGGACGGCGGATCTGTGAAAAACTGAAGGAACTCATACCGAGGCAGCAATTCGATATTGCCATACAGGCTGCCATAGGTGCAAAGATCATTGCCCGGGAAACCGTCAAGGCACTCCGAAAGGATGTGACAGCCAAGTGCTATGGAGGGGATATTACACGAAAGCGCAAACTGCTTGAAAAACAGAAGAAAGGGAAGAAGAAAATGCGCCAGGTAGGCAACGTGGAAGTCCCGCAGTCTGCATTCCTGGCCGTATTAAAACTTGATTGAACAGAGATCTCAGATCCAGTATGCTTATTTAAAGCGATTATAAATAAAGGAATAAATACTCGAAATTGATAGATTTTCAAATCTTTGATGCTTATTTTTTTTTTAATTTTTCAGTTGATAAACGGTTTATCGCTAAGGGATGATCCGGGTTTTTTGACTGCGACCTGGCAAGAAGCTTTGATTCTCAAACCATAAGCCCATTACTATGACCACAGAACCTGCCAGCCTGTCCCATCTCAACAAGGAATATACCCTGGGTATTGACTTGGGTTCCATTTCCATCAATACCATTATCCTTGATCAGGACGGCCGGGTACAATTAGAGCGATATGATTATTGTCAGGGGAATCCCTTCGAACAGTTGAAGAAGATTCTGGAGGAAGTCCTGAAAGATTGTCCAGCCAATGAATGCCCGCAGATGGCTTTCACTGGCAGCGGGGGCAAACTGGCCTCGGAAATACTGGGCGGGACCTATATCAATGAAGTAATTGCCCAGTCAGCGTCAACTTCCCGCTTGCATCCCGAAGTAAGGACGGTGATCGAGATGGGAGGGGAGGACTCCAAACTTATCCTGTTGAACGGCACAGCGTCTGATGCTTCAAAGCTTTCGGATTTCGAGCTGAATACCATATGTGCAGCCGGTACCGGGTCCTTCCTTGATCAGCAGGCGAACCGCATAGGTGTATCGATTGAAAAAGAATTCGGGGAAATGGCCCTGCAATCAAAAAATCCGCCCAGGATAGCAGGCCGGTGCAGTGTATTTGCCAAATCCGATATGATCCACCTGCAGCAGATTGCCACACCTGTGCACGATATTGTAGCCGGATTATGCTTTGCGGTGGCCAGGAATTTTGTCAGCACCCTGGGAAGGGGCAAGCAGCTGGATTTTCCTGTATCATTCCAGGGTGGTGTGGCAGCCAATGCAGGTATGGTGCGCGCTTTCAAGGAACTGTTAAATGCAGGGGAAGGAGATCTGATCGTACCGGAACATCATGCATCAATGGGTGCCATAGGTGCAGCCTTTTGCATGAGGAAGGAGGAACAGGTGGCTGAATTCAGAGGACTGGATCAGCTTGAGCGGTACCTGGAAGAGAAAAAATCCAGGGGTAATTTTCAGGATCCATTAACAGAAGCGGATACCCATTATGATAAAACAGTCAATCCTTTGCCTGAAGGGGAAGGGAAAACGGATGTTTACCTGGGACTCGACGTCGGATCCCTGAGTACCAATGTGGTTTTGATAGACGAACAGGACAGGGTCATTGCCAGGCGATATCTTCCCACCGAGAGCAGACCCCTGGAAGCCATCCGGCAGGGTATGTCGGAGATCTTCGAGGAAGTGGGGGACAGGGTAACGGTAAAGGCTGCAGGGACAACCGGTTCAGGGCGCTACCTTACGGGTGATTTTATTGGTGCCGATGTGATCCGGAACGAGATAACCGCACAGGCAACAGCAGCCATCGCCTATGATCCCGAAGTGGATACCGTTTTTGAGATCGGGGGACAGGATTCCAAGTATATCAGCATCGATAACGGGGTTGTTACGGATTTTGAAATGAACAAAGTCTGTGCCGCAGGCACCGGGTCCTTCCTGCAGGAACAGGCTGAAAAGCTGGACATCAATATTGTGGATGAATTTGCCAGCCTGGCATTCAAGGCAGACAGACCGGCTGCCATGGGGGACCGCTGTACGGTGTTTATGGAAACAGACCTGAATTCCTTCCAGCAGAAAGGGGTGGAGAAGGAGAATCTTGTCGGGGGACTCGCATACTCGATCGTGAAAAACTATATCCTGAAAGTTGTCAGGAAAAAACGCATCGGGAATCATATCCTGTTCCAGGGAGGTGTGACCAACAACAAGGCCGTTGTGGCCGCATTTGAAAAAATCACCGGCAAGAAGATACATGTTCCGCCCCACTTCGATGTGACAGGCGCCATAGGGGCCGCCATGCTGGCCCGCGATTATATCCTTGAGAAAGGAACAGAGACACGTTTCAAGGGATTCGACATATCAAAGACACCCTTCAAGGTAAAGCGGTTTACATGTAAGGGGTGCAGCAATGAATGCGAGATCCGGCGGGTGCAGATAGAAGGGGAATCCAAGGCACTTTATTATGGCGGCAGGTGCGAAAAGTATGAACTGGAAGAGCGGAAAGGGAAGGGAAAGGGCATCCCGGACTACTTCCAGCAAAAAGTAGACCTCCTCCTGGAGGGATACAAGCCAGCTGAAGATGCTGACAGGGATGAGGGGAAACAGACCATAGGGATACCCAGGGCACTGATGGTGTTTTACCAGTTTTTCCCTTTCTGGAGGACATTCTTTGAACAGCTCGGTTTCAGGGTTGTCATTTCCAGAGAATCGGATAATACCCTGATCAAGAAATCACTTGAAATGATCGTGGCAGAAACCTGCTTCCCCGTGGAGCTCATACACGGCCATATCGATGACCTGTACCGGAAGCAGGTGGATTACATCTTTGCCCCCTTCATCATCAATACCCAGAAAGAAGAGGACAATCCCACCAGCAATTATAATTGTCCGTGGATACAGACCTATCCGTTCATGGTAAAACCGGCCCTGGAGGAAGACCAGAAGGAAAAACTCCTGGTACCAACACTGAATTTCAGGTATTTTGGCAGGGTCCTGAACAAGGAATTGTCGGATTTCATGTGGGATAAATTCAAGATCCCGAAGGGAAAGGTGGTAAAGGCTGTGGAGCTTGCCCAGCAGACCCAGCAGGCCATGGAAAGCAGGGTTAAGTCCCTCGGCCAGAAAGTCCTTTCAAACCTGCCGGAGGACAAGGAATGCCTGGTGATCCTGGGAAGGCCATACAATACGGGTGACCCCTCATTGAACCTGAGCATGATCGAGAAGCTGATCAACCTGGATGTCCTGCCTGTCCCCCTCGATTTCCTCCCATTGGAAAAGGAAGGGATCACGAAGGATTATGACAAGATGTACTGGCCAAACGGGCAGAAGATCCTTGCCGCTGCCAGGCTGGTTGCCAAGGATCCCCGCCTGCACGCCATTTATATGGGCAATTTCAGGTGCGGACCGGATTCCTTCCTGTCACATTTCGTGCATGAGGAAATGGCCGGGAAACCCTATATGGAACTGGAAATAGATGAGCATAGTGCCGATGCAGGCATGATCACCCGTTACGAAGCCTTCCTCGACAGCCTTCGGGGATCGAGGATGGCTGACAAATTGAAAGAAGCGGTGCTCAGACCTGGGACCATGGACCCCACACCCGACAAAGACAGGGTGCTTTATTTTCCGTATATGTGTGACGCTGCCCATGCCATCTCAGCCGCAGCACGGAGTGTGGGGGTACCATCGGAGGTGTTGCCCATGCAGAACAAGGAGGACCTGGACCTGGGACGCAGATATACCTCGGCCAGGGAATGCTTCCCCATGATCTGCACCACGGGCAGCTTCCTGAAGAAGTTGCAGGAGCCAGGTACAGATCCCTCAAAGATCAGTTTCTTTATGCCCGACCATAACGGACCATGCAGGTTCGGACAGTATAACCGCCTGCAACGGGTCCTGTTTGACCGGCTCGGCTATGAGGATGTAAAAATCATTTCACCATCCAATGACACTTCCTACGAGGACCTGGGAGGGGAAAGCGGTAGCAAATTCAGGTTCAGGGCCTGGAAAGGATTTGTGGCAGTGGATATACTCCGGAAACTGAAGCAGGAGAGAAAGCCATATGAAGCAGTGGAAGGGTCCATTGAAAAAGTATACCAGGAATCCCTGCAGGCCGTGATCCGGTCTATTGAGAACGGGGCCGGTGACCTGGCAGATACACTCCATGAGGCAGGTAAAAAATTCCTCAATGTACCGCTTGTCAATGGCGAAAGAAAACCTGTGATCGCCGTTGTGGGTGAGATCTTCATGCGGGACAATGCATTTTGCAGCGGATTCCTCGTACAGAGGCTTGAAAAATTCGGGGCGGAAACATTTATCGCTCCATTCTCTGAATGGGTTGCCTATTCCACCATACGATGGACCAGGGACAGCCGCTGGAAGGGTGATTACAAGGGGATAGTCAAGTCCAAGATCCAATCCTATGCCCAGGAAGTTACATCCAGGCAATTATACAGGGCTGTCCATGGTATGATCGATGAATCCAGGGACATTTCCGTAAATGAAATGCTCAATTCCTGCGGGGCCTATATTCACAAGCACTATGACGGGGATCCGGCACTCAACCTGGGTAGTTCCGTGGTCCTGGCACAGACGGGCATCTCCGGCATTGCGAATATCCTGCCTTTCACCTGTATGCCCGGAACCGTTGTATCTGCTGTTTCAAGGCAGTTCAAAAAGGACCATGGTGATTTGCCTTACCTGAGCATCCCTTACGATGGACAGGAGGATACTGCCATTGAGCTTCGGTTGCAGGCATTCATCCACCAGGCCCGTGAATATGCCAAAAAACACGGATATAATAAAGTGGCAATCCTGGATTGAGTCATGCCGCCATCCCTGATATCTTCTTTTTTGATATCATAATAGTTTTTCAGGGAGTCTCAATTCAGTGCAACGCATAAAGCGGCGTAATCGCCGATATTATCACCCAGCGCCGCAGGTACTATTTGGCAAACTTTCCTGGCTGCTGGAATGGCTTCCTGTTCTAAAACCTTTTCAATATGAGATTTGAAAAGTTCTTCATTTCTTGCATAAATGCTTCCGATAACAATACATTCAGGATTCAGTATATCGATTAAAACGGCCAGGCCTTTTCCCAGATAAGTAGCCGAAATATTAACAATTTCTGTTGCATCAGGATCACCGGTGATGGCAGCTTCAAATACTGATTTGGCGGTAATATCTTTGAGCATGTCTTTTGAAGAGCAGAAACCTACCATCTTTCCTTCCAGGAGCTTTTCTGAAACTATACCAACGGCCAATTGGGCAATTCCTCCACCACTGCAAAAACCTTCAAAGGATCCGGCTTTGCCAAAGCCAACCGGACCATCCTCTGCCAATCTGATATGACCGACTTCGCCGGCTAAATCATTTGTCCCGGTATACAGTTGTCCGTTTATGATAAGACCGGCACCCATTCCCGTGCCAAAAGTCAGAAATACCAAATTCTTTGTACCCACACCTGCCCCCATCATCCATTCGGCAAGCGCACAGGCATTGGCATCATTCTGTACCACGGTATTTACATTAAATTCTTTTTCAAAAATTTCAACAATCGGCACGGAATCCCATCCTGGCAGATTGGGGGGAGAATAAATGATGCCTTTTTCTGAATCAAGCGGCCCTCCACAGCTGATCCCAATTTTAACTATATTGCTCTTTTCATACTTCCCGAGGAGGGTATATGTGTGCTTTTTAAAGTCATCAATAATTTCCAGGTAACCTCTTTCGGTCCGGGTTTCAAAAACTATTTTCTCATGTATGTTAAAATCCTTGTCCCCCAATACTATACTGCACTTCGTTCCGCCAATGTCATAGCCCAGATAGTATTTGCCTGTTTGGGTTTTTATTTTCATGGCCGTTCAATAAATATCATTTGTTAAAAAGCAGGTCCAGCAGTTTGCCTGTTTGTGAGAAATCGGATATGATAATCCCGGCACCTGACTTGATCAGGCGTGTGCGCTTTTCTTCATTCAGGCCAAATCTTCTTACTTCATCACTGGCTACCCCAATGGCAATCCCTCCGGATTTAATGCATTCCCTGATCTCAACCGGTCCGTCTCCAAATACAACCAGCTCATTTCCCTTGAGATCATTTTCCTTTATGATCCTGTTTATGATCATCTTTTTCGAATACTTTTTAATGTCATTTTCAGAACCATAGATGCAACCGTTAAAGAGACCGGCATAGCCAAGTCTTTCAGACTCATATATAACATCCTGTTTATCCGTGCCACTGGCCAGGTAAAGCTTTACTCCCTCTTTTTTCATGGCTTTCAGAAAATCCAGGGATCCTTTAAGGGTAAAATCATCAATGTTCAGCTGTCCAGATTCGAGCTTCTCAAGTCTTTTGGAAACCACCTCCATAAGGGCATCATTATAGAGCTTTTTATAACCGAATTTATCCAGGATCTCTTTTTTTGGGACAAAATTAAATTCATCTACCATCCCGACAAGGGCTTCCATCTGAAGAATGGTCTGTATTCCGGTGGACATGTCTATGTATCCGAGAACCTGTTTTCTGACCTGCTGGTAAAGCCTGTGGTCGGCAGTTTCATAATGATCTCCCAAAATTGATTCGATCATGACTGATTCCATTATGGTTTCCCAGCCCTGTCTTAAAGTACTGATGGTTCCGTCATGGTCGAACAGGGCATGTTTAATATTCCCTGTTTTCAAAACAACATCGCTGTCACATAGTTCGATCTCAGAATCCGGCAGGTAATTTGCCCGGCGCAGGTCCACCGCCAGTTCAGGCTGATAGTTATAGTCAACATCTTTGCTTAGTTCAATGATCTCTTCGCCCGATGCTGTTCCGGTAGTAAGCAGTTTCTGCACGGTCACAGCTGCGGCAAGATTCGCAAATGCAGCAGATTCAGCCGATGGTATACCTGCAGCGAGACATAATGTGAGTGCACTGATCGTAGTATCACCGGCACCGACTGTATCAAGTTTTTTTAACAATTGAATACCGGGAATTTCGCTTGTTCCTGAAGCATCAATGCATACCATGCCACGGGCCCCACATGTTACAAAAACAGGCTTTTCGTATTGCTCGTACACCCTGGTTCCGTACTTCTTTACATCTGGAATTGAGATATAATCCTGTGGGTTTACATCAAGACCGTTAAGAACGGCTATCTCAATTTCATTTACTTTGCGATACACATTCCGAAAACTGGCATTAAAGTGCCTGGAATCGAGTACCACAATTTTATGGCTGAACCTGTCGAAGAGTTTATTTGTTTCTTCGATAAAGCCCTTGTTGGTGATACTGCCAGTTACCTGCTGGTTGAATATCAGGGCATCATCGTTTTCGAGCGCTGTTTGGATATGCTTCAGCAGTTCTGCGTCAGTGTTTTTGGACCGCCTGTTCTTCAAACCAAAATCGATACGTGGGTATTCCTTTTCCCCGTAAATCTTCTTTGTGTATGTGTATGTATCAAAATCTTCATTCTGAATTATCAAAGAACTTGTATCGGCACCCAAAGCCTGAAGTTGGGAAAAAAGTTCACGGCCATGAATATCATTACCAACAACGCCAATAACTTTTATAGCAGCTGGTCTAAGTGCGGCCAGATTTGCAACAATATTACCCGCGCCTCCCGGGGAGTATAAATGCTTTTCAACGGCTTCGGCTTGTATACCGGTTTCAACGGAAACCTCCGAACCATCTGGGTCCATAAGCCAGTATGCATCCAGGCAAAAATCCCCGTATACGGCAATGCTAACATTGCTTATTTTTTCAAGTATTTCCTTAATCCGGTCTTGTTTCACTCGTACATATATTAAGTAGCATTTTAAATACAGACCATTAAAGAAGCTCAAGCAATTTTTTATACAGTATGGGAATGGTCTGTTTCTGATTTCCTTCGATATAATAGCCTTTTCCTCCAAAGGCCTTCGGAACACGGGTCACAATGCTTTTCTGGTCACGGTAATAATAGCCAACATGGTTTTCATCAGTACATTTATCAGGATGGTAAGGTCTCAGGTCAAAATTGGCCGTTATGATCTTATCCGGCACATGCCCTGTATTCCCGGCCATTGAAGCGGCTTTTAGAAACACTTCAGGACCCGTTACCGCACTGCCTATATTCAGTATCACGCCTCCCCCTGTAAGCCTGGTAATTTCATTTGTATAGATCAGGAAATCCCTGCCTGAACAGCCCCCTTTGGCCTGGCCATCGAAATAAACATGCTGGTCAAGAACATCCGTGCCTATCCCTGCATGAACGGTAAAGGGGATTTTTTTTTCATAACAAACAGCCTGCACACTAAGTTCCGGATGCCTGAATTCTATAGATAGATTTTCCGGTCCGAGTATTTTTGCCGCCTCCTTCCGGAAAGCCTCATCGCAGATCATTCTTCCGACTGATTCACCATAGCCAAGCCTGTACCTGTTCCCAAGTATCAGGGCGGCATTGATATAGTTGAATTCAAATGCCATCCCGAACTGGCCTTTTTCGAGTGCCTGCGGGACATACTCACTTGTCTCCCCTATCAGTCCCAGTTCAAAGTCATGTATAGATGTGGCTGCATTCCCCGAAATTATGGTGAACAGTCCACGCCTGACAAGGTCCCCGAGCAATCTGCCAAATCCGTTCTTTATCAGATGGGCCCCGGTAAAAAACAGCACAGGCCTGTCTTTCATCCTGGCATCAACGATCTTACTGGCAAGAAGAACAATGTTATCTTCGACATCTTTCGGGATATCAAAGGCCATTCCCCCGATATTATCCGGGTCGGCCAGGTCATCAAGCTTCACCTTGTTTGACCGTTCCGATACCGGGTATGTAACTATCTGCACCGGGTCAAAAATTTTATATCTTCCTTTATATTCCATACTCAGATTTATTTAATCAGCCCGGTAATCCGGACAGTATGATAAACCAAAAAACAGATCACCATACTTCGTGAAATCCTGCTTCATTGAAAGCGACTGCCAACCTTACACTCTCAGGAAGATCTTCTTTTTGTACAGGTAATAAAGGAACAGCCATTCGGAAATGATCAGTCCGGTAATGATTACCACCGGGCCAAAAACTTCCGCAGGTTTGGCAAGCCAGCCCAGCAGGAATTCAGACGTATGGTGAAAGTCAATGATCCTTCCACCCAGGTATATGGTGATCGAGTTCAATCCAATGACCCTGAAAAAGAAAGTTCCTTTTCTCCATCCCTTAACATCCATAATGAAGTAAAATAAGGACAGAAGAAGCAGGCTTATTCCGGCAGTGAGCATGTTAAAAGGAACTGTCCATATTTTTTTTATCACAGGATATACAGGTGATAATACCAGTGCCAGCAAAACCAGGCCCATACCTGAAAGAAACAATATTCCCGCCTTTCTGCCAGGAGTAACATTTTTATTGCGCAGTATGTTTCCGGCAATGGCACCCATAAGGGTAACTGATGTTGCTGAAATAATGCATAAAACACCTTCGGGATCATAAGTGCCGTAAAGTAACCTGCCAGGAAGCAAATGCTGATCAATCCAGGCATTGATACTTCCTTCCGGTGTGATCACGCCGGTCCCGAATCCGGGAACAGGTATCAACAGTTGTAAGATGCTTATGCCACCCAGAATACCAACCAGATAGAAAATGCGTGCCCTTATTGAGGATGTATGGAGAACGATCAGCGATGCAAAAAAGTAGGATATTCCAATCTGGGCCAGTACACTGGCGGCACGCATGCCGGGAAAACCGTCCTTCAACACACCGTTATAAACCAGGCCAAAAGCCACCAGCAGAATCATCCGGCGAAATACTTTTTTGATCAATGCAGGTTTTGTGACACCTTTTTCATGTTTGGAGGTGATGGCGTAGGGAATGGCGACTCCAGAAATAAACATAAACAACGGGAAAATTAAATCCCATGCACGAAAACCATTCCATTCAACATGGTGCATCTGTTCCTCCATAACATGAACCCAACCCCAGCCTGTGGCTTTCGCAAGGGCCCCGAAGAGGGCACCTCCTCCTATTATCCAGAACATATCAAATCCGCGAAGTGCATCCAGGGAGTGTAATCTTTCTTTTGATACGGGTTTCAATAACTCAGTTTTCATATCGGTATTAATGTGATTTGTTTATATATTTAAAAGCAATAGCTGATTAAAAGCATGCTAAAACCTGATATATCCAGATTGTCTGCAGGTTTGGAAAGCCCTTCAGGCAGGAATTCAGTCATTCTGTTAACATGAGTTATCCCTCGATCAGGTGTAGATATTGACCGAATATAAGTAATTTTCTAAAATGCAAAAAGTAGGAATCAATAAGTATTTGAAAGAAGCGGAAAACCATCTGGTAAATGAGTTATTACCTTTCTGGACAACCCGTATGATGGATTATGATAACGGAGGCTATATTACGCATTTTGACAAGGATGGCAAAGATACCGGGGAGGATGAAAAATCCCTTATCGCCCAGTCAAGGTCTTTGTATACCCTGTCGTCGGCCCACAGGGCTGGTTACGGGGGAGGTGAATTTGCCCGCCTGGCCGAACACGGGATCAACTTCATGATAGATAAGATGTGGGACAAAGAGCATGGCGGATTTTACTGGATGACGGACCGTTCAGGTGATGTCAAAATCAATAAAAAGATCCTTTACGGACTCAGTTTTGCCATCTACAGCCTGAGTGAATACTCCCTTGCGAGCGGAGATCCCAGGGGAATAGAATACGCTGAAAAAACCTTTGACCTGGTACAGAAATATTGCAGCGACACATATTTTGGAGGATATTTTGAGATGTTTGAGCGGGACTGGACCCTGGCCGGACCGGGCAGCCTGGGGGGGGACCGCAAGACGCTGGATGTGCATATGCATCTCATGGAAGCGTTTACGACGCTTTATGAGTGCAGCAGGAAAGAGGTTCATCGAAGAAAACTACTCGAAGACATTGAAATTTTACTGAACAGGATGATGCACCCGGAATTTAAGACAGGCATTCCGCAATTCACTGCCGACTGGCAAATGGCACCACAGATCAAATTCGATATTATCTGGGGCTGGGACCGTTATGCTGAGCAGGGTGAAAAGGACAATCCGACCGATAATACATGCTACGGGCATAATGCAGAATTTGCCTGGCTCCTGATCCATGCCATGGAGGTACTTGGGCTAGGTGCGGGCAAATACCTGGATCTGTTGACCCGGATCTTTGATCACACCATTGACAACGGTGTGGATAGGGAATATGGCGGCGTTTATGTCGAAGGCCCTCACGCCGGCGGCGTTTATGACAGGGAAAAAGAATTCTGGCAGCAGGCTGAAGTAATGATTGGCGCACTAGATGCATGCCTGCTTACCGGAGAAGAGAAATACTGGGAAGCCTACTGCAATGTCCACCGCTTTGTCTTTGACAGGATGATCAACCGGGAGGCTGGTGAATGGTATCCCTTGCTGACAAGGGAAGGAGTGCCGATCTGGACACATATGTCTCACTCCTGGAAAGTCAATTACCACACTGTCAGGGCTATGGTCCAGAGTATCAAACGTTTGAAAAAGCTTGCAGCGGAAATAAAATAAATCCTGTAACTGGATCCTTGGAAATTGGAAATTTCACTCAACACCCTTGACTGGTTGGTCGGACTTATCGTACTGGTTGGCAGTCTTGCTGTGGGACTTTACATGGCATACAGGACCAAAGCGGGACAAAACAGCTCGCATTTTTTTCTCGGCGGAAGGAAAATTCTCTGGCCTGTGGTCGGGGCCTCCCTTTTTGCTACGAATATCGGCGCCGAGCATCTGGTCGGCCTTTCCGGCGATTCATACAGGTATGGCCTTTCCGCCGGATCTGTCGAACTGACAACCTATATAACCCTTGGCTTTGCCTGTGCTGTCCTGTTCCCGTATTACTTGAAAAACAGGATCTATACCATCCCCGAATTTCTTGAATTGAGGTATGACAGGAAAGCACGGACTTTCTTCTCAGGCCTGATGCTCGTAATCAGTGTAATGACCAAGCTTGCATTCACGCTCTTTGCAGGGGCCCTGGTCCTGAACAGCCTGCTCGGGTGGAATGTGATGGCTACCGTTGTGTATATAGGCCTTATCGTTGCTGCATTTACGATCCTTGGAGGTTTTACAGCGGTAGCTTATACCGATACCATCCAGGCAGTCATTATGATCGTTGGTGCGGGCATCATGCTTATCATCGGACTGGACAGGGTTGGGGGCTGGAGTGGCCTGATGGAGAAAGTTCCCGGGTCGATGACCATTGCGAAGCCCAATGACCCTGTGTATCCCTTCTGGGGCATTCTCGCAACGGCATTTTATGCCGGCATTTTCTACTGGGGAATGGACCAGGTGAATGTGCAGCGGGTCCTGGCTGCCCAGAACCTGAAACAGGCAAGGTGGGGGGCCATGTTCGCCACCTTGCTCAAACTGATGCCTATCTTTATTTTCGCCCTTCCCGGTGTGATTGCCCTGGCGCTTTATCCGGGTCTAGAAGGGGAAGAAACGAAGCAGACCTTTGTTGTCCTGCTCAACAATCTGTTGCCGTCCGGGTTACGGGGACTGGTACTTGCCTCGCTGATGGCAGCATTGATCACCTCCCTGATAGCCGTTCTTAATTCTGTTTCAACCCTGGTTGTGCGGGATTTTGTCATTAAGTATCAACCGGATATTACAGAAGGCAGACAGGTATTGACCGGCCGTATCGTCATCCTGCTGGTGACCCTGCTTGGCGTGGGTGCTGCATATCTTGTATACAAAAGTGAAGAGGGCATCTATAAATACCTCCAGACAATTACTGCCTACCTGGTTCTGCCTGTCTTTCCGGCCATTTTTTTTGGTATTATCAGCAAAAGGGTGACCCTGAAGGCCGCGGTCGTTTCTGTGCTTGTGGGACTCATCCTTGCCACGATATTTGTAATAGACCAGTTCATCGGTCCGGATACGGGAGAAAAAATATTCCCTTTCCTTCATTTAAGACTCACGCTGAATTTCGGATTTCGCGGCCTTTGGGCTACCATATTAATATCCATAATCCTATTTGCCGTATCTGCATTTACGCCAAAAACCGACCCTGCGAAACTTGATAAAACGACGATTAATTATTCAAAAGGGATTGAGAAGTTCTCGGGTCTGTCGGACTGGAGGCTGCATTTGCTTGTGTTAACCCTAATAACCATCCTGATATATGTATGGTTAAGCTGAAACATGAAATGATGAAAAACTTACTTAGAGGAGTTGTTATGAACATGGTATTGTCAGTCCTTTCGGGATGCGGGACAGCAGACAAAAAACAACCAGGGCATCAGGAACCAACGGATTATAAGGTCAAACTGGAAGTAGTCACAAAGCATTGGGACGGGCAGTTCAACTGGACCCAGGCCCGTGTCGCTGCCATACCCGGGATGGGGAATGACGGTAAGCCCATCCTGATAATGACCATGCAAAAGTGGTTCGTATCCCACGCTGATTATTATTCAGGTCTTTATACCATGCAAAGCCATGACATGGGTGCCACCTGGACCGCTCCGAAGGAACAACCAGCCCTGGGCTGGCGGCGGGGAGCCGACAATATCATCATCGGAATTTGCGATTTTACACCGGGATGGCATGAAAAGACAGGCAAGTTACTGGCCATTGGGCATACGGTCTACTACTACGAAGGCGGAAAACTCATGCAAAAACGGCCACGGTCAACGGCCTATGCAGTGTATGATCCTGAAACCGATGAATGGTCCCACTGGAAGCGAATGGAACCTCCGGACAAAATCAAATTCTACAATTCCGGCTCAGGCTGTGGACAATGGCTGGTGAAACGGGACGGTGGATTGCTCGTACCGGCCTATTTCAAAGCCAAGGGGGATACCACCAATTGTTATGCTTCCACCATCTTTCATTGCCGTTTTGACGGGGAAACGTTGCGCTATATCCACCATGGAGATGAGCTGTCCCTGGATCAACCTCGCGGCGTTTACGAACCGTCTCTTGCTTTTTTCAAGAACCGTTATTACCTGACATTGAGAAATGACAAAAAAGCTTATGTAACCATGAGCGATGATGCCATTCACTGGCAGCCAATCAAGCCGTGGACTTTTGAAAACGGCCTCGAAATCGGCAGCTACAACACGCAGCAGCACTGGGCCACGCATGATGAAGGCCTGTTCCTTGTTTATGAGCGAGGCGCAATGATGGGTAATTTCGGCGTTTCACGCATCAGTGATGAAGAAACCTGGGTAACGGTGGGTGAAAACATGCATCCTCCGGAGAACCTCAACCTTGGTGCCGATGGCAGTGTATTTGCCGCACGTATAAACTTCTCAGGTAACGGTACGACAAATCAAAAACCATAGCGAATATGAATAGACGGAAATTTATACTGAGCACGGTTGGAACAGCAACATTGAATATGCTGGGATACTCCTGTATAAACAGGACAAATTGCACGGATGGAGATAACTCATCTGAATATATTGCCGGAGTTACCCTGCAGGAACACCGCGATGAACTGGAAAGCAGGTTATTTGATGAATACCTGCCTTTTTGGGATAATGGCGGGTATGACAAAGCATACGGTGGATTCATATGCAATCTGAACAGTGATGGAATTCCTGTGGATGATGAAAAATTTATCTGGTACCAGGGGCGGGCGATATGGGTGTATTCATATCTGTACAATCATTTCGGTCGCCATCCTGAGCATCTCGAAATCGCCAGAAGCACACGTGATTTTATGGTTAAACATATGTACCTCGGCGATGGAAGGTGGGCAGAATTGGTTCATAGGAACGGAAAAGTGATCAGGGGCATTGGTCCCGGTTCCGATGTATATGGCTGGTTATTTGCAGCCAACGGCCTTGCAGAATATTTTAGGATTTCCGGGAACGAAGAGGATATCAGGTTGGTAAAAGAATCTATTTGGGCTGCGGTAAAAGCTTATGATGCTCCTCATTATCAACAGGGAACAGATTTTGAAGGACTGAGGATTCAAGGCCATTCCATGGTCCTGATCCGGCTATTACCCCAGCTTTTGAATTACCATAATGATGATGAGCTCGAAAAACTATTGGATTTTCATGCAGATAAGCTGATGACGGCTTTCTACAATCCCCGGTACCGGATTTCCAATGAAAGGCTCAACCATGATTACAGCAGGATCCCGGGTGAGGAGGGATCAATGTTCCTCGGGCATTCCCTGGAGACCCAGTGGATGCTTATGCAACTTGCTTTGCAAAAAAAGGATCAGGTACTTTTTGAAAAGGCCAAAAACAATTTCAGAAGGTATCTTGAAATGGGTTGGGATCATATTTTTGACGGATGGGCCAGCGAAGATTATCATGTATTCGGCGGTGAGCATCATATCCTGGGTACGGATTATGCTACAAAAACCATGTGGGCGCATGTTGAGATTTTAATCGGGTGCATGCTGGTCATTGAACATGCAGGTGAGGCGTGGGCCTGGGACTGGTACCAACGGACATGGGAGTACGTGAAAAAAACATTCTGTCTGGGTGCGGGAGCATGGGAACAGGCAGTTAACCGGCAAGGAGAACCTGTCTCAAGAGAAAAGTGGGGGATCCATCCGATGAGGCGAGGCAATTATCATCAGCCAAGATTTTTAATGTTGAATATTCTGAGCCTTAACCGCATGATACAAAGAGGGCAAAAATAACGACTTCTTTATATGCTGCCTGATGTATCTTTATTGTTGAAGTATGAAAAGATTCATTCTACTTTTTACAAATCTGTTGACCGCCAGCATGCTCTTCTGTCAGAACCCGTTCCGGGATACTGTCCCCTGTGAGCGTACCAGGAACTTTCCAAAGCAGCATGTGAGGGTTGATGAAATGCCCGCCAGGCACAATCTGTGGGTATTCCTTCTTGCCGGACAATCCAATATGGCGGGAAGGGGCTTTGTAGAACCCCGTGACACTTTGCCGGAGGACCGCATACTGACCATAACGAAAAACAAACAATGGATCCTCGCCAAAGAGCCACTGCATTTTTATGAACCCGAGCTTACAGGATTGGATTGCGGGTTGTCATTTTGCAGGGAAATGATCAAACATGTTCCGGATTCGGTCAGTATAGCATTGATACCCTGTGCTGTGGGAGGAAGTTCTATCCAACAATGGCTTGGCGATTCGCTCCACAGAACAGTCCAATTATTGAGCAATTTCAAAAACAATGTTGATTTCGCGGAAAGATATGGCATGGTAAAAGGCGTGCTCTGGCACCAGGGGGAAAGTGATTCATCTCCAGATTTGATCGTGAAATACAAACGGAATCTGAAAAAATTAATTTCAGCATTCAGGCATACTGTGGGCCATGATGGCCTGCCATTTTTCATGGGTGAACTGGGCTCTTTTGCCGATCCCGGAAGGCAGCGCGGATGGGATTCCATCAATAACATCATTCATGAAGTAGCGGTTCAGGATGAAAACACCTTTGTCATCGGGACGGATGATCTGGAGACCAAAGGAGATAACATACATTTTAACTCGGAGGGTCAACGCAGTATGGGCTGGCGTTTTGCCAGGATGTTTGCCGGATATTATGTTGATGGCCGGTACACATATCAGCAAAAAATCACCGGGAAAATATGTACGGTAGAAAAATATCTGCATATCCCATCGCCAGACCCGAACACGGCAACCACGGTCAGTATACAATACATAGGCGAGGGATATAAACGCCGTGAACGCCGGGCCAATATCTCTTCCAGCGACTGGACGGATACCCATCGCAAGCGTTATTCCCCTGACAATGGCCGGACCTGGTCACCCTGGCAGCTTATTTATAATAAAGCGCCTGAGCAAAACGGATTTGTCCAGAGTGGCGGACCCTCACAGGATGGCAGCGGGCCTCTGGATACCGCCTCCGGAATGCTGATTAAACCGGTATTCCAGCGGATTATCCGGGGAGATCCTCAGGAGGCTATGAGCGCTGTGTGGTCAGGGGACAGGAGATTTTCAGATCATGGTTTCTACCAGCTCTCTGCAGACAATGGGGCGAGCTGGGACCAGGGTCACCTGTTGAAGTACGAAACAGGACCTGATTTTGACCCGGAAGACTGGGGCGATCCCGGA